>JAKJEN010000065.1 GCA_022705405.1 Planctomycetota bacterium
GCTGGCGGACATTCGGAGGAACCCGTTCCATTGAGGCCGGCTACGATCCCAAATCCCCGCACGGGTACGGCATTGAGCTGAATCAGCCGCGCTATGTTTCCTATGGTAGTATCGGGGTCAAACGGTTCTTCGAGGTTCAGGGGTTTGTGCCGGTCGGCCGATTCACAGCCAAAGGCGAGCAGCAGGGCAGTAAAACAGAGCAGCCCGATCCACTTTGGACTTCGGTTTTTCATCG
The DNA here is from genome assembly GCA_022705405.1 of Planctomycetota bacterium. Lineage (GTDB taxonomy): Bacteria > Planctomycetota > Phycisphaerae > Sedimentisphaerales > Anaerohalosphaeraceae > JAHDQI01. The sequence goes on from JAKJEN010000065.1 coordinate 236, forward strand.
TACTCATACGAATGCTCCCTGCCTAAAACAATAGTAAACCACTTTTTGCTGTTTCTTGTGGGTCAAAATTATATTCCGAAAAAGGTCAGGTTAAGATAGAGAAAAGTATTAGCAACGTCAAGCAGAATCTATAACTTGACAAAAAAACCCCCAGCCACAATATGTTGTGGCCGGGGATTTGATGCGATCAACCCAAAGGGATTGTTAATACCCACCTTGCATGGCTCTGGTCTGGATGCCGTTGTAAAGGGCCTGGGCGGAATTCATATTTTTTTGGAGGGTGTCGACTGTGATATCCGTCGGCAGCGCGCCGGGCCATCGCTTTGCCAGATTGATAGCCCGCTGGTAATCGGAAACCATTTCGGTCAGGAGGTTCATAATCTGCATACGGACCTGCTGGATATTGCCGCTGGGCTCTTGTGCGATGACTTTTTCCCGGCTGGTCGTTTGTCGATCTCGGCTTCGCAGATCTCTTCCGTACCGATCCGTAAGGGGGATCTGCTCATCGCTGTAATCCCGTTCATTGTAATAGCGAGTCGGGGGGAGATCCTGGGTTCTTAGGCGAATGGTCCCCCGGCGAAAGGATTCATATTGCCCGGCCCGGCTGACTTCCCGGGTAGTGGTGCTGGTCAGAGCGATTTTTTCCATTTCCGACAGATGTTCTTCGAGAGTGGCAACCTGATCTTCTTCCCACTGTATTTTGGTGATCAGTTGATCGAGAGTTTTTTTGGCGTTCAAGTAACGGGGAATAGTACTGGCAAAGGATGCGACATTGACAGTAGGAGATCCGGCAGCGCCCAGATCGTCCATGACTTCCGACAGCGCAGCCGCCTGTTTGTCGGCCATTTTCCAACGAACCGCCTCAACGGAGGTAAGCGAAAGCAGTTTGCCGTAATTTTGCGGGGATGCAGAGGAGGCGGCATCGGAAGAGGCGGGCAGGCCCTCGGCAAGAACGCGGACAACAGACTGTGTTTCCTGCCGTTGCGATAGTTCAGTCAGAGACGGTTTGCCGTCGGTTCCTCGCACTTCGGCGACCGTCAGCTGCTTATCGACAAGGGCTTTGGCCAGCAATTCAGGTCGCTCCCGCTGCTGGGCTAAGGTTGCCGCATAGATACTGAATGTGGAAAGGGTACTCGGGCTGTAGGTTTCGACAAATTTGCCGTATTCTTCATTGGACAGGGTTCCGCCGGCCATCGGGCCAATGGCTCCCATGGAGGCGGAGGGAGCGATATAAATCCGCTGGCAGGCCAGCGCGACAACGGCCGCGGCCGAAAAGGCGCCGCCGAAACGGCCTCCGGTCAGATAAGCGGCTACTCGACAGCCGGCGCTGTCAACGGCCTTGGCAATTGCGTCAGTGACCATTCGCATAGACGGCCCCTGTCCGCCCGGCAAATCGATCTGGATGACAATGGCTTTGGGGCCCTGGTCGGTGGCTTTGAGAATCGCCTCGGCTACGGCGGCTGCGACCGTTTCTGAAATCAGGATTTCGGGCTGATCCAGTTTCAGCACCATGACGCTGTCGCGACGGCCTTCCTGATTGTATGCGATCTGGTACTCGGCCAGGTCGATGGGCGTGAACTTATTGAGATCGGCGTTAAAGATCATTGTTTTTCCGGCCGATTTTTTGTGGGTCGGAAAACCGTGAAACGTCTCTCCGGTACTCCGATGTTTGAAGGTGTCGGCCTGAGCAGAACAAACTGTCCATAAGAAAGCTGCGGTTATCGCAAGTATCTTTTTCGTATCCATGTGTACCTCCGTATCCTGAACTCCATTCCTGAGAGTGCGGTTTTTTTGATTATCGTATAGCCCGAATGCTTTCGTATTCGGCTCTGACTGAATTTCTAAATTCCACCAGTCTTTCCTCATCAACCGGAACATCCGGATATTTTTGCTTGAGCCGAATGAGGTAATCGGCCTGTTTGAGTATTTCCTGGAGACTTTTCATCGCATCGGGCCGGCGCAGAGACTGCTGTTGATCTTTGGCTTCCAGTTTCTTGAAATTCAGATCGAGCATTTCCATGAGTTTGTTGAAGCGTTTGATCACCTGCTCCAGTTCCTGGCGGGCCTTTGGCAGATCCTGATTGACCTGAATTTCAGCCTGATCGGCCTTGAGCATCTCCAGCAGACCGATCCGTGTGTCGGCGATTCCTTCGGCCATTCCGCAGTGGACGGCCCGCTCCGGCGTCAGCGTCAGCAGTTCGCCCTGTTTGCAGAACACAGAGATCACCCTGTCGGAAAAGCGTTTATCCTGCGCATCGATAAAGCAGGTTTTGCCGTCCCGTTGGATCTCAAGGACTTCTATTTCCTTGTTTTCCATGGCTTTGGCCAGGATGCCCGGGCGGTTGTTCTTTTCGGCCAGAGCGGCCAGATAGTTGCGCCAGGCGGAAGCGAATTTTTCTCCGATGGCTTCGCCGAAGACGTCTTTATCCGTCTTCAAGGTTCCGTCGATATTGACGATGGCTGTGGCGGCTCCCATGGCGGTATTGGGAGCCATGTAGATTTTGCCGCAGGCCAGCGCAACGGCGGAACCGGCCGAATAAGCCCCGAGATTTTTCTCGCCTTTGATAAAGGCGACAGTGGGGCAAAATTGCAACTGGGAGATGGCGGCGCAAAGACGCTGAGTCAGATCCACGCGGCCGCCGGGGGTATCAATTTCGATCAGAATAAAAAGCGGGCCCTTTTGCGATTCTTTCAAGAGGGCCTGTTCGAAGGCGGCCGTTTCTATTTCATAAGAAATCTCGTCGTTAATAGAAAGAATCGGCACCGTCTGATTGCGGCCGATAGAATTCGATTGGACCTGATACTCGGACAGATTGACTTTTTGAATTCCGGATTCGGTTGTCTGGATGCTGGTAAGGCCGTTTTCATCTGTCTGGATGACAAACCCGTGAAAGACCTGATCGGATGATTTATGTTGAAATGTGTCGGCAGAGAGTGCATGGCCTAAAAATACAAACAAGACCGCAGCTATCCATTTGTCAGTTCCGGCAGCCATCTGTTCTCTGGTTCTTCCTTTCTTTTTTTCGATTATATCTTAAACCCCGAATAATTCAACAAATCGAAACCTATCCTTTTTTACAGCCCATCTCTGGTATTGTTTGATGAATTTTTTGCATAGACTCAGGGCCTCCTTTCTTTCCTTTCCGTGTGTCGGAGAACGGATCGGGCCAGACGTTTGGCCTGTGCGGTCCAGGTCTGAATCTGCAAATATGCGAACAAAAATCTCAATCTGTCGGTTCGGTTGGCGTTTACCAGACGCCGGTTGAGAGAAACCAGATCTTTGAGGCGATTTTTTTGAAAGGGAACGAATTTTATCGCAGCTTCCAGATCGATAAGCCGGGTCTGCGGCGGACAGCCAGTTTGACTGAGCAGGATGTGTTTAGGGACCAGATGCCTGTGTCGGAATTTGTTCTTATGCAAAACGGCAACCAGAGAGGCGACGGCCCGGATGACCTTTTGCTTCTCTGCGGGCGTGGCGCCGTCCCGAGTCCATTGATCGAACCTGTTCTGCAAAGAGTCGTGTCCTTCGAGATATTCGGTGATGAGAATGGCCTGTCGTTTTCCGCAGACTGTTCGTTGTTCAGAAAAATAGACCGGCTCGGGGACCGGAATTTTTCTTTTGTCGAACCGTTGGAGGTTGTGGAATTCGCGCCGGAGAGTCGGAATCCCCGAAAGTGGATGCAGAAAGGTTTTGCAGGTATAATTTTCCTGCCGTTTGACGATCAGTCTTGTATCGCCGATCGTCCATAGAAAGACCCGGCTCCAGCCCTTTTTCCGTGTGTTCGGCGCATCCAGAGGTTCCAGAGGCATTTGCCAAAGCGATTGAAAATCAACGCTGGACAGGATCGAAGGAACGCCGTTTGGCCGCTTGTATTCTTTCTGCGGGCTGAGTCTGTTGCGCGTTAAGAACATTTCTATAGTTTCAGAAAATATTCCATCATATCAGCGCCGCGGGCCACTTCAAAACCGGATTCGAAACTGTTGAATTCGTGAAACGGCTTATCGAGAACATTGATAATTCCTGTTCCGGCAATGGCAAAAGGAACGGGCTGTCCGACATGCGCTCGAATCTCGCAGGGGGTGGGATGATCGGGCATGACAAGAATTCGCCATCGATCAAAGGTCTGGATGGCCTCATACACAGGCCCGACGATAAACTTGTCAATATTTTCGAGGGCTTTTTTCTTTTGGAGGGGATTTCCATTATGGCCGGCTTCGTCGGTGGCCTCCACATGCACCAGGACAAGATCATACTTATCCAGCGCATCTATGGCCGCCTCTCCTTTGCCGACGAAATTGGTATCTAAATATCCGGTCGCCCCCGGCACTTCAATCAGGTCGAATCCAACCAGTTTGGCCAGGCCCCGAACCAGATCCACAGCGGTGATGGCCGCTCCGTTTTTGCCGTAGCGGGCGCTGAATTTTTCCAGGAAAGCCCGTCGGCCCTGTCCCCACAGCCAGATTGAGGAGACCGGATTTTCGCCGAGGTCGCGGCGGACCTTGTTGATCGGATGATCTTCAAAAAACTGCTGGGACTGAGCCGTCAACTGCTTGAGCAGATCGGCGCCTTTTCCTTTGGGCATTATTTTGCTGATTTTCTGACCAATATAATCGTGCGGCGGGCAGGCGACCACGTCTAATTCCACTCCCGAAATAACGCACAGATGCCGATATCCTACGCCGGGATAGAAACGCACGTTGTCGTTTTTGATTGCCTGGCTGAACTGACGGATCAGTTCAGATCCTTCTTTGGTGGAGATGTGCCCGGCGCTGTGGTCAGCCATCTTCTCGTCGGCCATTGTCACCAGATTGCATCGAAAGACCCAGTCCTCTGCGGACAGGGGGATCTCCTGGGCAGCTGCTTCTATAGGCGCTCGGCCGGTATAGTTGGTTTTGGGATCGTACCCGAGCAGGCTCATCATGGCTACGTCGCTGCCCGGACTCATTCCCTTGGGAACGGTATGGACTATTCCCTGTCTGCCTTGGCGGGCGATTTTATCCATGTTGGGGATGTCGGCCGCCTGGAACACTGTTTTGCCCCCTAAGATTTCCTGGGGATTGTCCGCGGCTCCGTCCGGGATAATCAGGGCATATTTGGCAGTCATTCGGAATCCTCCGGTATATCGACAATCCGTATGCAGGCCGGCCTGGTTCCTATGACTTTGAGGCGGGCCAGTTCGTCCAAGGCATTAAACATATTCAGTTCAAGGGTGGGGTGAGTCGTGATAACGACCGGAACCGTTTTATCCGGCCCTCGGCCTTCATGCTGAATGGCTCCCCGAATACTGATTTTGTGGTTGGCCAGAATTCGGCCGTATCGGGCGACTACCCCGGGTTCATCTCGAGCCATCAGTCGGATATAAAAACGACATTCAATATCCTGGATTTTTTTTATCCGAATTTGTTCCTGCTGACCGGTTGTCATTGGCATGGCGCGGAAGACTCGCTGGCAGCTGCCTAATCCAATTTCGATCAGGTCAGCCACGACGGCGCTGGCGGTTGCCATCATACCTGCCCCGCGGCCGTAATACATGGTTTTTCCTACAGCATGGCCGGTTACGCTGACGGCGTTAAACGGGCCTGAAACGGAGGCCAGGGGGGTGTTTTCATGAATCAGGGACGGATGAACGCGCAAGGAAACAGATCCATCGGCTGTTCGTTCTCCGATGGCCAACAATTTGATAACATAGCCCATTTCGCGGGCATATTGGATATCGCTGCTGGCAATTTGTTCGATGCCCTCTATGTAGATATCCTGCATCCTGATTTGGCCGCCGAAGGCAATGGCCGCCAGAATTGCCAGTTTGTGGGCGGTGTCAGTGCCATTGATATCGAGCGAGGGATCGGCTTCGGCGTATCCTTTGGTCTGGGCTTCAGAGAGAACTGTGCGGAAATCCGCCCCGGACTGGGTCATCTTGCTCAGGATGTAGTTGCAGGTTCCGTTGAGGATTCCGTAGAGGGCGTTGATCCGGTTGGCGGCCAGCCCGGTGCGCAGGGCCAGAATGATCGGGATGCCTCCGCAGCAGCTGGCCTCAAAGCCGATGGAGCGATCGGATGCAATCGCGGCGGCGTATAATTGGTCTCCGTGTTCGGCCAAAAGGGCTTTGTTGGCAGTGACGATATGCTTGCCCGCCTGCAGCATCTGAATCTGAATTTCTTTGGCCGCAGTTGTTCCGCCGACCGACTCGACGACGACCTGGATTGTGTCGTCCTTAAGGATCCGATTCAGATCTCCGGTTAAAAGCCCTTTGGGAAGGACGATTTTGCGGGGGCTTTCGGTATCTTTGTCCACTACAGCGGCCAGTTCCAATCGGATGCCGGTGCGGATTGCGATGGAATCGGCATCTTCAAGCAGGATTTTGGCCACGCCGGATCCGACGGTTCCAAAACCCACTATGCCGACACGCAATTTCTGTTCTGCCATCTGTTTGCGCCTTCTCTGTCTGCCTTAATTTAAGGTGGAAGTGTACCCCAGCCCAGAAGGTTGGGTCAAGGGAATTCTCTCGGCCGGTTTCCGGTTTAATCGGCAAATTACCCGATGGGCCTTGGGCTGTGTTTATTTTACCTTCTGAAACCGGACGAGTCTGGGCGGAAGTGTCTGACACATCTTTTTTGCGATCCTGAACCTTCTGGGCTTCATCCGGAGTCAGCAGGTTGCCTGCGGCTCCGCCGAGAACGCCGCCTGCGACGGTTCCCAGAACTCTATCGTCCTTTCCGCTTGCCGCATAGCCGACAACAGCGCCGGCGGCCGCTCCAAAAATGGTCCCCAGTGTTTTTCCGCCTTTACCCTGTCCGGAGGACATCCAGAGGACGCTGCCGTCTTCTACATCCACCATCTTGGCGGTCATCTGAATATCTTCCCCGAATTTAGGGACGTTGATGATCAGCGCTACCGGAACGTTTAGGACTTGTCCGGCCCGGGCAGCATCTTCTGCAGAGGTGACTGCGGAGGCCTGAAATTCCTGTTCTTTGAGCAGGATGTGGACCTGTGCCCGTTCAATGGGGGAATAGCCCTTTTTGAGCAATTCCATAGAAAAAAAGTCCGCAATTTGATTGCGTGCGGCCTCGCCGCCAACCGGCCCGATGACATCGATGACGGCGATTTTCTGAACTGTGGAATAATCATAATCCTGGCGAAAATGCCCTTCACTGCTGGTGCATCCGGCTGCGAAGATCGTCAGGGCAGCAAGCAGAATGGCAGTCCGTATTATCATTTTACAGATCCTTTCCTATAAATTTAGGTTCAAACGCCTCGAATGCATTGTCCCGGTCTGTTCTGTTTTTGTCAACTTTTTTTCGTTCAAGGTTTTCCGCCGTCCCAAGCGATGAATATATAGTTCTTGACAGAGCCGTTGGGTTAAGGATAATTTCCTTGCCTTTTTTTGTGTACGGCTGTCGGTATGGACGTTTGAAAAGCCACTCTTATTTCGGAGTATGATGTTATGAAGCGCAAGGGATTGTATCGCATTACTCTGTGGTCCCTGATTCTGATCGGGATGAACGGGTGTCGAAAGGCCATGGAAGTGGAGGCCCCTCAGTACGACCGGCAGCTTCCGCCCGGGCAGTACGCCCTTCGGAAGATTACCGATCCGGCTATGATACCGGATATTTCCCTTGCCTGCTATGATACCGTCGATCTTCGAAAGGGAATTGATCACAGTCTGAGTTATCTGTCCAAGCCCTCCAGCAGGCAGTTTTTTCCAATGGGCGACATTACCCATGAGCAGGCCGTCGCCTCGCTGCAGGCGATGGGCGATCTGCTGGATCAGGGGCTCAGGGGCAAGAACCTTCAGTCGATGATTCTGTCCAAGTTTGATTTTTATCAGTCGGTAGGTTGCGACAATAAAGGAACAGTTCTGTTTACCGGTTATTATACTCCTATTTTTGACGGGTCTCTCACTCCCGACGCCCGGTTCAAATATCCGCTCTATAAGCAGCCCGATGATCTGGTCAAAGGCCCCAACGGAGAGATTTTAGGCCGAAAACTGGCCGGCGGAGCGATTATGCCGTATCCTTCTCGCAGGGAAATAGATCAAACCGGTATGCTCAAAGGGCAGGAAGCGGCCTGGATGGCCGATCCGTTTGAGGTATACATCGCTCATGTGCAGGGGTCGGCTCGTCTTCGTCTGCCGGATGGGAAACAGGCGACCATGGGCTATGCGGCCAATAACGGACACGAATACAACAGCGTGGCGCAGGAAATGATTCGGGATCGTCTGGTTCCGGCTTCGGGGATGAGTTTGAAGACGATGATTGATTATTTTAAGACGCATCCGGATAAGATTGATACGTATGTGTATCGAAATCCCCGGTATGTCTTCTTCCGGGTCGATCAGGGCGATCCGAGAGGCAGTCTGAATGAACCGGTTATTCCGATGCGTACGATTGCCACGGACAAATCCATTTATCCGCGGGCGTGTCTTGGGTTTTTAAAGACGGTTTTGCCTCGTCCGGCGGGCTACCGGATTGTGAAGGCGCCTTATACGGGCTTTGTGCTGGATCAGGATACCGGCGGCGCGATCCGCGCTCCGGGCCGGTGCGATGTTTATATGGGTGTCGGCGATCAGGCGGGCGAAATGGCCGGGCAGGTATATGAGGAGGGCCAATTGTATTATCTGTTTTTGAAGTCCGCCGCAGCTCCGACGCCGATGCCGCCTGCAGTTCGATAAAGGAACCATGGGTTTTAAGACGCTGCTATCCCGGTTTTATCCGTCTCCGCCGGAAAAAAAACTGAACATTAAACTTCGTTTTCTGGGGGCGGCTGGGAATGTGACCGGTTCTCGTCATTTACTGGAGTTTGACGGGACCAAAATTCTGATCGATTGCGGCTTGTTTCAGGAACGGGAATTCCAGAGCCGCAACTGGGAGGATTTCGGGTTTGATCCATCTTCGCTGTCGGCGGTTCTGCTGACTCATGCCCATCTGGATCATTGCGGTCTGCTTCCCAAACTGGTCAAGGAAGGTTTTCGAGGCCCGGTCTTTTGCACGGCCGCCACAGGCGAACTGGCTCAAATCGTTCTACTGGATTCGGGAAAGATTCAGGAAGAAGACGCCGAGTTCAAGCGAAAACGACATAAACGGGCCGGATACACGCCGCCCCGGCCGGTAGCGCCTTTGTATACGATGGCCGAGGCCCAGGCCTGCTTTGGCCAATTTAAACAAACGGCGTTTCGCCGACCGATTCGGCTGGGGCCGGGAGTGGAGGCGACATTTCATGAGGCGGGACATATTTTGGGCGCTTCGGTTATTAAAATCAAGGTCTGTCTGGACGGGCATTGCCGAACGATTCTTTATACCGGCGATCTGGGACGGGCCAACAAGCCGATTCTCCGCGATCCGGAAGCGATGGAGCAGGCGGATTATGTGCTGGTGGAATCGACTTATGGCGATCGGGAACATAGCGATGCCGAAGACGCCAAGCGTCAATTGGCAGAGGCCGTAAATCAAACCTGGAACGCCGGCGGCAACCTGGTTGTCCCCAGTTTTTCGATTGAGCGAAGCCAGGAGATTCTTTATTACATGAATGAACTGCTGATGGAAGATAAGATTCCGCATCTAACGACTTTTTTGGACAGTCCGATGGCGGTTCGGGTGATAAAGATTTTTGAAAAGTATTCAGATCTGTATGATCAGACCATGGCCAAACTGGTCAGGAATAATGAATCGCCGTTCAGTTTCAAGGGACTCAAACTGGTAGAGTCAACGCGCGAGTCCAAGGCCATCAATCACATCAAGGGAACGATTATGATCATCGCCGGTTCGGGGATGTGTACGGGCGGGCGGATCAAACACCATCTGGTTAACAATATCGCGCGTCCGGAGAGCACGATTCTGTTTGTCGGGTATCAGGCAAAAGGCACACTCGGCCGCAGGATCCTCGACGGGGAGCCGGAGGTTCGGATTCTGGGGCAGACGTATCCGGTCAAGGCCAATGTGGTTAGGGCTCACGGATTTTCGTCTCATGCCGATCGGAAGGAGATTCTGGACTGGCTGAGAAACATCAAAAACAGGCCCCGCAAGATTTTTCTGGTTCATGGCGAAAAAGGAAGCGCCTTAAATTTCAAGACTTATCTGCAAGAGCAGACCGGCTGGGATGTGATGGTACCGGACTATCAGGACGAGGTAGTCATCGAATAAACAGCAGCCGGCCCTTTGCTCTTTTCAGGTTCATTCCAGACAACGGACTTTATTTGTCCAAATAAGATGATTTTCACTCCTGCCCAGCAGTCTGGGAAGGGTATATTTTCACAGGGAAAACTATTTGCCAGCCATTGGATTTTGCATATACTATAAACCAGAATGTCCGAAAAGAAAGGCAAAGGCATGACCAAACGGAGTCCCAAGATCATAATAGTCGGACCGGCCTATGTGGAGATGTCCGTCAAATGTGATTCCTGTCCTGAACCGGGCCAGATTCTGGAAGGAACCGGTTTTTCCTGTACTCCAACCGGTCCGGGAGTAAATCGGGCTATTCAGGCCGCCCTGTGCGGCTGCGAGGTGTTTTTGCTGGCGCGGGTTGGCGAGGACTGTTTTGGCGATATGATTAAACAGAATCTGAGCCGGTACGGCGTTTCTACGGATTTGGTCTATGCCTCCCACGCAATCAGTACCGGGATTATCCTGACGCTGGTGGACAGTCGCGGGACCAATCGTTCCTGCCAGTCGGAGGGGGCTAATAAAGTCTTTGGGCGGGATGAAATTGAATATGCTGCGGCCGAACAGGCCATCGGATCGGCCAATGTCTGCCTGATTCATGACGGGCTTTCTCAGGAAGCGGTTGTTTCGGCGATACGATCCGCTCAAATCCACAAAACACGAACGGTTCTGGAGGTCAGTCTTCCGGTTCCTGAGCGAGGGGTTGTACAAACGCCGAACTGGCCGGTTGAGTATTATAATGCGGATATTCTGATTCTTCGCTTTCCGGGGCTTTTTTGCCGTTCGGAGTTGGGAGCCGGCCGGGATCAGGATCTGCGGTTGACCGCTACAGATCTGGTGGCCAAAGGAGCTTCAAGTGTAGTCATCAGCATGGGATCCTACGGCACTCTTCTGACCGATCGACAGGGCACGCAAACGATCCGCGGGATCCAGACGGAAATGGTCGATCATACCGGATGTGAGGACGCTTTTGGCGGAGCGCTGGCGGCCTGTTTCGGAACCGGAGATAGTCCGGCAAGCGCGGTGCGGTTTGCCGTGGCAGCCGAGGCGCTGACCCGCAGCCGTTTTGGGCTTCAGGATGCCCTGCCGGTTAAGGAGGAGATCATCACCCTTCTTCAGGAACAGCCGGACTGAATTGCCCCGCGGCTGATTCCTTATTCCCCCCCGCAATAACAGATTGTCTGTTCCTGTATGCAAAAAAAAGGCGGAGCATACACTCCGCCTTATGCAGATTAATTCAAAACAAGGCATCCGCTACTGCAGGTCTTCAATGAGGTCATTGACCATAAGATTAAAGGGCGCGACATTCTCGCCTACAATAAAGTCCTGGGGACAACGCTTGCCGTCGGATACTTTATCAACGGCTACCAGCGTAAGAAGAGCCAGTTTATTGTATCCTTCCTGAATCAGATGACCGGATGCCGCCAGCATGCACCGCAGAGCTTTGACTCGATGCGCGGGCAAATTACCGGGGCCGTATCCAAGGATTGTCCCGCCGGCTACAGATTGATCAAAGAAGGCGATGATATTCTGGATCTGCTGAATTGGCGGAATTTCATTGATTACGCCTGCCCCGCCGAGAAAAATATCTACGGACGACTCGTCCGGATCATCGCTGGTAATGACCAAAGAGCCGGTGACGTATCCTTCTTCCGTCGGAGTGTATTTAATTACCACATCCACCACAATCGTATCGCTGGGGGCCATAACAAACGGAGTCGATGGCGCCGATGTGATTTGAAAAGCGGAACTTCCTGTAATTGTTAAATCTGTGATTGTCAAATCAGCATTTCCAAAGTTATAAATTTGGACGACGTAACTGCTGGAGGAGCCGACTTCAATATTGCCGAAATCAATTTCCAAAGAAGCCGGGTAAACCTGAATGTCCGGCTCCGGCTGAGGCTGATTCAAATACAGATACGAGTTCAGATTGTAAATGCCTGTCAGAATAATATGATAGGAAATCGGTTCGCCGTTTGGATTCAGGCCCGACAGCGTAAATTCATACGAATCCCAGACAGAGGCATTTGGGTTTTCAATAACGGTGGCGCCGGGATCGATGTTTACCGGACCGCTTCCGTCATCGATCACAAAATTTGAGCCGTATATCGTTGTGATGGAAGTTTCTACGATTTGAATATCTCCATCGACAAGGCCCCCGTAGATATTCAGAATTCCATAAGCGGCGACATCTCCATGGTAATATCCTCCTTGTACATGGGCTCCAGGAAGCAGATTGACCGTCACATTTTCCAGAACACACAGTCCGTATGGATCGGTATTTGGAATCACATAATCCACATCATAGGGAGACCCTTCCGGGGTGAAATCTTCTCCAACTCCGAATACCTGAACCCCGTTGCAGAGTGCAAACAGGATCAATACAACTAACAGATTCTTCATTGCCTTCGCTTTTCGTTGTCTTGCTACCATACTTGAATCTCCAATAAAAGGTTTAAAAAAAGATTCGACACATATATATAGATGCCAAAAGATTATCGGACATTGATAGTTTTTTTTAAAATTTTTGAATGATTTAATTTTTATCAGTACTAATACTTATTTTATGGGACATTTATTCCTATTTTTATGGGTTAACAGACCCCAAAAATCTGCCGATAAAAGGGAAAACCTGCTATTTTTACTTGAGGGTCCCAAAAATGAGGTGTAAAGCGTTTACGCTTGTTGAGCTGATGATAGTTGTAGCCATTCTGGGGATTCTTGCCGCCATCGTGATTCCACAACTTCAGGGCAATACCATAAAGGCCCGGGAGAGCGCTGCCAAGGATACCTTGCGAACCTGGCGCAGTCAGATCGAATTTTATAAAATGCAGCATAACGGAAAAGCCCCCGGATACAAGGGACCGTTGGCAGCTACTGCAGCTGAATTAAAGTGTCAATTTATCGGTACATCAGATATAAACGGCAATGCTGTGACCGCTGTCAATCCGGCAGCGCCTTATCTTTATGGCCCTTATTTAAAGGCGATTCCCAAAAATCCTTTTAATAATCGCGACGAGATAGTTTATGTCCCTGCGGCAACCCAGTTTTCAGCGGCCGCCAATGGAACCAGCAGCGGCTGGCTGTATAAGAAGGAGACAGGGGAAATCCGCCTCAATTGGACCAGTACCGACAGCCAGGGGGTAAATTACACCGATTATTAACTCAAACTGACCGATTTACGTTTTTATGCCGATGAAAATCATTAAACAAAAACAGCCTCACATGCCGATAAGTG
>JAKJEN010000066.1:0-11178 GCA_022705405.1 Planctomycetota bacterium
GTTATTTAAACAGTGTTCCTGTTCCATCATTAATAAAAACAGCAGGCTGTTTAACAAAAACCGCCTGAACGCTTACGTTTTTTTTATAGAATCCCAGGAAGGAATTGAAAGAATGACTGCTCATCTTCTTTTTAATGTTATATAGAGTATCCCATCGCATATTGAAACCAATTCCTATTTTCTTATTTCCGAACTGAGATCTCTCAATGCCCATTTCTTCTACAATACGACGAGGAATAGGCCTGTCATAATTGTTACCAAGTACCCACGGCTTCATCTCCTCAGAGACACTGATCTGATGAATCAGCGGATGATTTATACAACCAAAGTAAGGAACAGGAACCTGAATAAAACCCATTCTCAAACGATACTCTCCCAGGGATGTTGCCGAAGGTGAAGAACGTTTTATGACAGATGATACTGATTTATAATTTGCATCCCAGACCTTGTCGCCATTTATTCCTATTACAACAAACATCTTCGGCAGATTTTCTTCAAATGCAGCCCAGAAACAATCTGTACCCATCTCTCCGGAAGCCATAAATAACGGCTCGAGCATCTTGTCTTTTTTATTTTTATAATTATCCGCAAATATTTCGATAATTTGTTCATAGCCCATAGATTTTGCAAGTTCAGTCCCACAATCGTGAACGTATTTTCCCGGTCCAGATATAGTTAGAACTTTTTTACAGCCCACTTCTGCAGCCAGAGCCGCACAAGCTGTTGAATCATACCCCCTTGAAATTGTAGCCAGCGGTGAATACCTTATGTGACGAGCGGGATCCTTTGCATTATTGGACAATAACCTTAAACTATCCACCAAAAACTGCCTATAAGAAGCAAAATCGCTTACCTGCGGGGGCGCACTTTTTCCCCTTCTCCGGACAGATAAATCAGATTCGATAACAAGATTTTGATAATAGGATAGATACAGCCAGTGATTATTTTCAAGAGGAACTTTTTTTATATAATCCCTGATACCATCACAAATTGACGCAAAGTCAGTAACATAATGCAAATAATTTATATCCGGAGATAAATTAGACTGTTCAAGAACAAATGCTATTGAATTGGATATATATAATTTATTCTCATTGTATACATAATGTAATCTTTCCAGGGTATGACATGGGCTTACAAATATTACTTTTTGATTTATTATTTTTCCTCCACTTCCCATCAACAGATAACTTTGATCAAATTGTCCCTCTGAAAATAAAGTGTCCCAGATTCCTTCCACAAAAAAACTATCTTGAGTTTCTACCCAGGAACCATGATAAATAGAAACCTCTTCTTTCTTCTTCTCAAGTACTGCACACCAAGACAATACAGGAATCTCTTTTCTTTCATAATAAACAAAATGCATTGCTTTATTCTCCTAATTACTCCATGCTCGTTTCCATTCAGAATTGATTCGGGGCATCAACCCACACGGTAAACCAGTCTTCTGATGTCTGCTGACTTTTCCAGCCCAAGGCCGAATGCAGCTTTAAACTGGCGATGTTGGGTATCTCTACGCAGCCCCAGATTCGTTTGGCTCCCATTTGGAACAGAGTATCCGTAAAATAAGACAGAATTATCTTTCCAAGCCCTTGCTGCTGCCATTGAGGGTCCACACAGATAAACAGATGGTTCAATCTGGTTCCCGGCGGTATTTTTTGCCCTGTTTGATTGTCTATCTTAAAAAAATGTGTGTTTGTTTTTTTCTTTAGGAAGAAAAATACACGATGAAGTATTTTTTTCCGGATCAACGGGCTTTTAAAAAAACCCAGGAACATCCGACCGATAAAAAAATATTTATTTCGTTTTATAAATCGCAGGCCAAAGCCCGGATGGAGCGTACCTGCCGCTGCAGCTGCAATCCGGTGCGAATTCATATCTTCAATGACTACTACAACGCTTTGTTTTTCAAGCAGGGCCTGAAGACAAAATCGTTCAATATAAGAACTTCCCAGAAGCGTATTTTCACGCTGTGGAAAACAACGCATATACAAGCGGGCTACTTCAAAAAGATCAGATATTTTCATCCGACGGGTAATCCATCGCTCTGAATGAGAATCCGAGTCCTCTTTATCGCTCGGGCAGAGTAATTCCTTCTCTTTATCTTTCCATACGATATAGCAGCAGTTTTCGATCACAGCGCAGCTCCAGCCAAGTTTTTCAACGAAGAGTTTATAGCTGGGAATATTGTGAATATTAATTTTATTGCCGCGGATGCGAGTAATGCCTAAGTTAAAAAAATGATCCATCAGGGCACGAGCCAGGCGGACAGCATTTCCTCCGCCACGACAGTCAGGGTCAATCGCAATCGGCATAAAATAGCCGACTGGGCCGGCGGGTGAGGTTTTTTCAAAAAGAAGTGGATTTTTACGGTAGCGTCTGAATGGATCCTTAGTAAAGATCGCTCGAACCAATAGTTTCCAGACACCAATCCGGGTAATAAGACTCAGCAGAATATGTCCAAAAAGCAGCAAAAAATGAGCGCGTAAGAACCGCATGTGAAAACCCGGTTTTAACGTGCCGGCCGCAAAGCCGCCAATCCTGCCGGAATTTGGATCGACCAGTACCTTGCCCATACTTTCCAATTCTTCCACATAACGAGCGTATAAATGACGAACAACTGTTGGATGGAGGGCGGAAAATAAAGAAACCTGATCTGAAAAACACTTACGGTGAATTTCGGCCACCTGAGGAATATCTTCAGACCGCATATCACGGATAATCATAGCGGATGATTTTGTGTCCATCTTTCGCTTTAGAAATTAACTATAGTTACGCGACTGTAATACGGTTCAAGAAAAACAAACTCTAAATCTATAAGTAACAACCAACTTAGTTAAAGGAGAAGCAAACGATAAAATCCCGGCGTTTCTTTATTCTGAAAAACCAATGATAAAGACGACGTTGGTTGTGGCTGATCCGCCGATGTTGAGAGTTGCGGCGCGACGGGCGCCGGGAATTTGATAATCGCCAGCGGTGTTGGTAACCTGCTTATAGGCATCCAGCATCTGGCGAGCGCCAGTAGCGCCGACAGGATGACCGCAGCCGATCAGGCCGCCGGATGGATTAATCGGAAGCCGTCCTCCCATTTCGATCATCCCTTCCTCAATCGCCTTCCAGGACTGACCCGGTGCGGTAAGGCCGAAATGATCGATCGCCATATACTCGGATGTCGTAAAGCAATCGTGTGTTTCAATCACATCCAGATCCCAGCAATCCCTGATACCCGCTCGGGCATAGGCGTCGGCGACGGCCTTGCGGGTCCAGGGCAGGACATAAGGGTTGCCCTCAGAGTCGGCCACCTTGGCGGCAAATTCAATCGGGGCTGTTGTATGGCCCCAGCCAAGGATCCGCGGAATCTTCTCGAGAGATTGGCCGAGACGCTTTGCATAATCGGCGGCGAATGACTCAGAGGCCAGATACAGACAAACCGCCCCATCGGTGACCTGCGAACAGTCGGTGACCTTGATTCGGCCAGTGACGGTTGCGTTGTATTGACCCTTTTGACAGGCATGCTCATAGCTCATGTACCAGTCGCGGGTTTGGGCGTTGGGGTTGCGTTTGGCATTGGCATAGTTAATCGCAGCGATACGGGCCAGGTGTTCGTCCTTTAGTCCAAATCGCTCTTCGTACACATCGCCCAGTTTGCCGAAAAGTTTGGGAAAGGGGAACTCGATGCCGGCTGACTCCCGCTCATACCAGGCGGCCGTGCCCAGATAATCGCCGCCCTGCGCAGGAGAGACGCTCTTCATCAATTCGACGCCAAGGACTGCAATGCAGTCATAGTGGCCGGCCTGGATATGCGCCATGGCAGACAGAGCCGCCAGGGCGCTGGAGGCGCAGGCCCCCTCAAATCGGCTGGTCGGCAGACCTTTGAAGGCCGGATCAAAATCGACAAAAAAAGCCCCCAGATGCCCCTGCATACAGTACAACTCGGCCGCAAAATTGCCGATAAAAGCGGCCTTGATATCGGAGGGCTTGATCTTCGTTGCCTCCAGCGATCCCTCATAGGCCTCGCGCATCATCGCCGAGATGTGCTTGTTCTCACGAGCCCAATTTCGGCTGAAATCGGTTTGAAATCCTCCAAGAATATATACAGAACTCTGATTCATCTTTAATCCTCTGTTTTTTATCTGGCGGGAAAGTAACGTCCTGCATTGAATAAATATCGATCGCACACGGTATCCTGCATCAGAGAAGCAGGCACATCCAGATGCTGGGATCGAAGCAGGGCTGCGGCGTTGTCTTTGCCGCCGAGCATATGGACGATCAGACTGGGCCCGGCCCAGTTGAAACCTGTGGTCATAACCCGATCAATCCCTTCAATACCGTATTTTTCTTCGGTAACCTGGCCGATCAGCATATAGGAATAGGCGATATAGGTCGCCAGGATTTCTTTGACAATATCCGCTTCAATGCCCTGTGCATCGCAGATCGTCCCGAAGGCCTGTCGATACATACCGATGCGAATGTACTGTTTGGCCTGCTCAACAAACTGTACATGCGGATGAAAAGCGGGAACGTACGCAAGCGCTTTTGGATCCATATATACAAATTTTCCGCTTTCAAGCCGCTTATAGAATCCCCCCTTGTCGCGTGCCTTACGGCCGAGACGGCCGGAAGCGATCATCTCGTTGATGTAATTCGGAAGGACTATCCGTTCATGCAGCGGATCGGACGTATGATCCTGCAGGCTGTGAATGATGGCCTTGTGGATATCGAGGCCAACCAGGTCCAGAGTCGCCAGTGGAGGCATAATCCGGCCGGTATAGGGACCGATCAGATAATCCATCATCTCCACGCCGTGCTCGATGGCCAACTCAGTAATGCGTGCAAAGAGCAGAAAGGCAATCCGGTTTCCAGCGAATCCCGCCTCAGGTCTGACAGGGATAACCGCCCTGCGGAGCCGGGAGCTGAGGAAGTCAGCCATAAAATCCACAACAGCCGGGTCGGTCTTTGACTGGCCGCAGATTTCGCAGGCGAGCATCTTCCCGGGCGGATTGTAAAAGTGCGTAGAGAGAAAATGCTTTTGAAAATCTTCGCTTCGGCCTTTGGGAAGATCTTCAAGGGCCAGACTGGAAGTGACCGAACTGACGATGGAACCCGGTTTACGATAATGGTCTATCTGCTGATACATCGCCTGCTTGATGGCCAGATCCTCGGCCACACACTCAAGAATCCAGTCGGCCCGGCTGCAGGAGTCGAGCAGCATCGTGTCATAATCGCCGCAGGTAATATTTTTCGCAATCACCTCCGAGCGGGCCTGGGCCATGGCTTTTTCGAGACCTTTCTGCGAGCCGGATTTTGTGCGGCTGAGGTAGTCAACATGAAATCCATTTTGTGCCAGAACCCCGCCGGTTAAAGAGCCGATGGTGCCGCTGGCTCCGAGGACGAGGACATTCTCAATTTTCAATTCTCAAACTCCTGATAATGGCTCTTCTCGATTTTAGCAATCAACAGGCAGAACTGCAGCGCTATGGATTATATTTTGAAAGGTCGAAGATTTCGATAATGCCGCTGGCGCGGATATCGGAGGTCGCCAGGAATCTTCCATCCTGCGAAAAGGCCACTCCGCTGATGATTTTGTGCGAAACGTGTTCTTCTTGCAGAATCTGCCAGCTTTGTAAATCAATAAGGTAATATTCCGGATCGCAGGAAGCGGCCAGAATTTTTTGATCCGGGCTGAGAATGACTCGCTGGATGGTGCGGAGTTTGGTCTGGTCGCGTCTTTCAGGAACCAATGCGATCTGCCTTAGAATCTGCCCTGAGACGCCGTCTATTTCATATACAGCGCCGTTTCGCGAGCCCGTATAGATCGCATTTTTATCCTTCAGAAAGCAAACGGTATAGAATTCTCCTTCCTCAGGATAACCGTTTTCCCAGGAAACCTGATTGCGGGCCAGATCGATCACGGCCAGATACGCCTGTTTATCTTTGGTTCCGGCCAGGACGATTCGATCCTCGGAATCGGGAACGAGAATTTTTCGCAGGTTAAAGTCGGAACCGCCCCGCACTTCTGTAATATCCAGAATGACTTCCCGTTGTAAATCCACCCTATGAAATCGATAGTCCACAACAGAGTCCTGAAAGAATTGGCGTGTCAGGATAATTGTTGTGCAAGAAGGATCGGCATCCAGCAACACTTCCGCCGACCTGTCGGAAAATGGGATCCAGAGTGTGCGGCCGGGCGAATTTTCAAACACCAGTCCTCTTGTGTCTTTGACGGACAGAATTCGATCTTCATCGAGCAGCAGGGAGGGATCATAAGCGGCCGGAATCGTTCGATAGCCGGACTGAAGGTCACTCCAGTTGAAAATGTGATATCCTCGGCCCATTTCCATGGCAATCAGCTGATCTCCTCGAGTCCATAATTCTTCAATCCCGCGATTGTTGGGGATATTCAGGATCGTTCGATCTTTGCTTTTTTGATTCAGAAAAATAATGATCGCCTGGACCGCAATGTATACAACTACCAGCCAGAGAATAACATTTTTTGTCCGTTTCATTTCAGGTACTTTCCGTTTCGCCTGTTTCCATCGTAAACTACCTCGATTTTCTTTGTTCAATACATTCTCGAAAAATACGTTCAAAATGATCTACTCCGGCTTTCATAGAAAGATTTTGCATATAATGTTCCCTGCCCCTAAGTCCCATGGCCATTCTCTCTTCCTTTGACATCCGTGCAAACGCAAGAATAGAATCAGCCAATCGCTGGGGGTTTTCTGAGGGGCAGGACAATCCCGCTCCTGCTTTTTCGACAAGATCCGACGCATCCCCCGGAACAGCAGCCAGAATCGGTTTACCGACAAACATATAGGCCTGGATTTTTGATGGGATGGTAATGCGAAAGAGAGGATCTTCCTTCAAATGAACCAGAAGGATATCCGCCGCATTTAAAACTGTACCGATTTCATGACGAGGCCGAGCGGGTAAAAACTGTACATTGTTTAGCTGGAGATCGGAGGCTGTTTTCTTCAAGTTCTCCACTTCGATGCCTCCTCCGATAAATGTGAAAAGGATCTTGTGGTTTTGCGGCTGCAGAATACGGGCCGCCTGAAGCACTGTCTCCAGACGCTGCGCCTTACCCATATTTCCCGCAAAAAGCACATTGAACTTATCCTGAAAAGACAATTCTTTCAAAAGAGATTCATGCGGCTGCCCAGCTATAATTTGTGTTTCATCGCACCAATTGTAAATGATCTCAATCTTCTCTTCAGGAACCCCCTTGTCCATGAGTTTGCGTTTGAAGCCGGGAGATAATACGGCAATTTTGTTTGCCGCATGATAAAATAAACGACAATAGGCATCCACCAGCCGCAATCCGAGTTTATTATTAAACATACCCGTAGCGGCCAGCGTATCCGGAAAAAAATCCTGCATATCAATCACAACGGGAATCCGCTTTAAAAGTTTCAATAGAAAAGCGGGAATATAAGTTGTGGGAGGGGGGTGATATACATAAATCACATCGGCTTTATCCAGCACCCAGGGACCGATGATTAAAGCCGATAGGGCATAACTGGTATAATTTAGAATTCTTCTAAAACTGGAACCATCATGACTGGGATACAGCGGAACTCTGAACACCCGAATTCCCTCCATAACTTCCTTCTGGAGAAATTTGATTTTATACCCTTCATAGACTTTGCCCGATGGGTAATTGGGAAAGCCGGTCAACACCTGAACTTCATGACCCCGTTCCATAAGCTTCTTAATGAAAGGAACTCCCTTTGAAAATGTCTCGGGCTGAAACCATTGAGTTACAAATAAAATCCGCACGTTTATTTTCTCCTAAGAAATATCGTTTCTCATAATATTATCCCAGAGATGGCTTAGTTTAGCCGTGCCGAGAATCAGTTTGACTACTCGTTCGGAAGTATTTTCAATCTGATAATCCTGCGGGACACAGATTGGACGAGACCGGATGTCCTCGGAGATCTGAAGTCGAACCGCATCGCTGATTACCTGAGCATCCAGACCGGTTACCACAATCGAACCAGTGTCCATGGCTTCCGGCCGCTCAATGGAATTGCGAACTGTGACGGCGGGGAAGTTCAGAATTGAGGATTCCTCACAAATCGTACCGCTGTCAGAAAGCACACAGACAGCGTTCATCTGTAAGTTCACATAATCTAAAAAACCAAAAGGTTTGAGAAACTGTAATCCTTTAGAGAAATCTTTTCTGCCGAGCTTTTCAAGACGATTCCGGGTGCGGGGATGCGTGGAAATAATCACCGGAAAACCATAGCCCTGATGCAGTTTTTCCATGGCTTCCAACAACTGATTCAAACTTTCCCGTCGATCCACATTCTCTTCCCGGTGAATACTGGCCAGAAAGAACTTTCTTTTTTCAATTTTTAACTCATTCAGAATATTTGACCCCCTGATTCGATCGAGATGCGTCATCAGCACCTCTCGCATAGGAGATCCGGTTACATAAATCCGACGGTGCGGCAGCCCCTCGCTGAGCAAATGTCGTCGGGCATGTTCGGTATAACACAAATTGAAATCACTGATATGATCGATGATTCTCCGATTGATTTCTTCCGGAACATTCAAGTCAAAACAGCGATTGCCGGCTTCCATATGATAAATCGGGATTTTGAGGCGTTTGGCTATAATTCCGGCAATTGAACTATTTGTGTCGCCGAGAATCAAGACCGCATCGGGCCGTTCTTTTTTCAGGATTTCTTCGGAAGCGATGAGAATCCCGCCATACACCCGTCCCAGCGAAGTCACATCCACATTCATAAAATAATCGGGCTTGCGAACCTGAAGATCCTTAAAGAAAACCTCATTCAGTTCATAATCATAGTTCTGGCCGGTATGGACAATCTTATGATCTACATGCTTATCCAGCCGGGCCATGACGGCCGACAGCCGGATGATCTCCGGCCGGGTACCCAAAATAGTCATTACCTTCATCGTTTATACCTTTTCGAAGAACGTGTCCGGATCGTCTGGATTGAAGTGTTCGTTGATCCAGAACAAGGTGACCAATTCCGTATCGCCAACATTGGTGATATTATGCGTATAATAAATCGGCATTTCTATCCACGAAGGATTATCCCCGGAGACCCTGTATTCTATCACCTGATCCGTCCCAATCCGGCGAAGTTTAATACTTGCCTGTCCGCTAACCACACAGAATTTTTCATTTTTTCTGATGTGATAGTGATTGCCGCGAGTAATGCCGGGCTTGGTGGTAGAGAAGGAAACCTGACCTCCCTTCTCAAATTTGAAAACTTCAACAAAAGACCCTCTTTCATCCGTATTACGTTTTAAATGACGTTCCCAGTCGGCCGTATCCATATAGGTAATAAAGGTATTGTACAGATCTCTTTGGAAATCTGATTCCACAGCCGAAATCATACCTCTGTTGAAATAAGAATCTTTGAATTTATTCAGCAAAGCAAGGATTTCAGAGACCTTCGCATTAACCCGAGGTTTAATGTATTCAACATGGTAGCCGTTTGGGGGATTGTTGATCAGACGACAGATGTCCTCGACCAAATCGTTGATATAAATCATCGTCATCTGACTGTCTATTTGAATTTCCGGCTGCTGGCCGTGGGTTATCTGATGGCAAAATGTAGCGACAACGGAGTTGTAAAACGGCTTGCCGCCGTCGCCAAAGACATTCGGAATAACCATCGATACAGCTGGGATCTTGTTTTTCACAGACCACTCTTCAAGCAGTTCCATCGCTTGTTTTTTGCCTCTGCCGTATTCATTATCCCGCTCGATCTGGGTGCTTGAGGAGAATAGAATGTATGGCTTATTGCCGGAAGCATCGACAAACTGAAGGAGATGTTTCATTAACTCAATATTTTTCCGGTACACAATCTCCGGTTCATGTCTGTTAACTCCGGCCAGATGGACAATGACATCTGCTTTTTGAACAAAATCGATAAATATTCCCGGATTCTCGTAGAAACTATCTTCATAAGGAAGCACTTGGAATGTTTCTTCCCTGGCAAGCCGGTTTCTCAAGTGGGAGCCGACAAATCCGCTCATGCCGGTAATACCTACTTTTAATATGTTCACTTTTCCTCCAAACTAACTTTTAACACAAGTAACGTAAATGACGTAATAGCCGAAACAGCTACCTACAAATATTTCTCCCAATAATATTTTATGTGCCTATAGCAAAGTTTGCGCTACATTTTAAAATACACTGACCAATCGATGGATCCCACCTTTTAACAACTTGTCTCGAAAATTAATAATTAAGCTCAGCTTAATGCCTGCCAACCGTAGCTAAGCAAGGCGCTACGCATTAAAGATATTATTATATTGAACAGTCGCTTTGCACTCTATAATGGCTTTTTCATTGACAATTAAATCAGTTTTAACGGAGTCGCTACAGTACAACCTTTTTAAGATATTTGGCGATCATCGGTATAGCCATTTTAATGCAGTGGGCGTTGCGGATGAATAAGACGCAGTTTTTTTATACATTAAATAGTGTCTCTTGCAATGTTTGTGTTTAGATCTTTGAGTTCCTGCTGCACCTCGGGCAAAGACAAGAGAAGTTCTTCCATTTCTCGAACATCTAATTGGCGTGTATTATGGGAATGATAGTCTTCCAACTTGACCTCTTCCCTGTCGCCTTCAGTAAAATAGATCGTATAATTCAGGTCGCGGTCATCCAGCCGGACCCGGTAATAATCTCCCATGTCTTCGGATCTGCGCAACTCTTCAGTAGTCAACAAAGTTTCATAAATTTTTTCGCCATGGCGGATGCCGATCTCCTTAATCTGACAATCAGATTTAAAAATATTCTTCACTGCCTGAGCCAGCACCTCAATCGTACAGGCCGGCGCTTTTCGGACAAACAAGTCGCCATGGTTTCCGTTTTCGAAGGCAAACAAGACCAGCGATACCGCATCCCGCAGCGGCAGCATGAATCGGGTCATGTGCTTGACCGTTACTGTGATGGGCTTGTTCTGCCTGATTTGGTCAATAAACAAGGGGATAACCGAACCGCGGGAACACATTACATTGCCGTAGCGAACAGTGCAGACGACTGTCCGGCCGGAAGCGCCCTGACGAACGGCTGCCGCGGCGACCTTTTCCATGAGAGCTTTGCTCATGCCCATCGCATTGATGGGATAGACGGCCTTGTCTGTACTTAGGCAAACCATTTTTTCCACTCCGTGCTTAATGGCGGCTTGA
>JAKJEN010000066.1:11186-13502 GCA_022705405.1 Planctomycetota bacterium
TTTTTCTCATCGAGCCCGCGCGACTTGGCAATCATCACCTTTTCCATGAGCGCCTTTGACATCCCCATCGCATTGATAGGATAGACCGCCTTGTCGGTGCTGAGACAGACAAGACTTTTAACCTTATTGGCAATGGCTGATTCAATGACATTGTGACCGCCGACAATATTGGTCAAGACCGCCTGGATGGGGAAAAATTCGCAGGAGGGAACCTGCTTGAGGGCGGCGGCATGAAAGACTAGATTGACTCCCTGCATTGCCTTATCGACCGAATCCTTATCGCGTACATCGCCGATATAAAACTTCAGTTTCGGATTGGAATATTCAATCCGCATCATTTCCTGTTTGAGTTCATCCCGGCTGAAAATACGAATCTCTTTTACATCCGTCTGCAACAGCCCTTTGGTTACCGTTTTTCCGAATGATCCCGTCCCTCCTGTTATCAAAACCGTCTTGCCTGTAATGCTTTCCATACTTATCTCCAAATCAGATTATCGCCGTCAAATCCGCGTGTTTTGATAGAATCAGATTCCTAATCTAAAACTTTTCTTCGCTTCTCCAGCATGGCCTTATGGATTGATATCTCGTCCTCAGTAAACCGTTTTCTTATGAAGTGGGCCGGAGCCCCTCCGACAATACTATAAGGTTCAACATCTTTTGTCACTACGGCACCCGCTGCCACAACAGAGCCTTCCCCGATCCGAACTCCATGCATAAGAATCGCGCCATATCCAATCCAGACATCATCTTCAATATATACAGGTTTATTGATACCCCGTCCCGCTTCAATCGCAGGTACTCCAGGAACGTTTATCTTATGATCTCCGCCCACAATGGCTACACGGCCCGCCAGCATAACATAATTTCCGATCGTCGTTTTTGACTGCAGCCAGCATTCGGGGCCGATAAAGCTATGATGGCCAATCGAAACTTCTGCAGGACCGATTCTTACCTTCGCGCCCAAATAGGTTCCCGATCCGCATCGGATCATTTTAGGCCTGGCCATCTTTACAAAGAACATTCGTATTTTTTTTAATTGCCTTTTAATCATCTTTCTCTATGATCCGCTATCGTATCATAAAAGTCCAGCAGCCGTTTTTCAACAATACCCCAATTATACTTTTCAATAAACGCTTTTTGACCCTTTTCACCCATTTCTCTGGCCAAATCCGGATTTTCAATAAGACGAATAATGGCTTCTGCAAACTGGCGGGGATCATCCGGTTTGACTACGATTCCGCATCCTACATCTCGAATATGCTCTCTGGCATGAGGAAGATCAGAGGCTACAATCGGAACTGCCTGCGACATATATTCAAACGTTTTCGTTGGCTGACTTGTAAGGCCGATCCGGGTCGGTTGATCCACGCTCAGAGCAATCCCGGCTTTACGTACAACAGCAGGCAGATCTTTTCCGCCGACATTCGGAATAAACGTTATGATGCGGTCGTCACCCATAGAATTCAGTTTCTCCAGCATTGCTTTTTCCTGCTCCTGATTATGAAATCTGCGAGTCACTAAAAATTCAACATCCGGACATTTTTCTTTGACCTTCTTGGCGATTTCCGGAAGCAACAAACTTCCACGCCTGGGTCCCAGGGAACCAATAAATAAGACCTTCTTTCGCCGTTGTTCCCATTCCTCCTCCGAAACCGGTGTTGGCACAAAATCTACAATCGAAGCATAATTCGGGGTAAAAACCACCCTGCATCCAAGTCGTTCAAATCGGGCGATATGCTCTTTGTATACAACTGATATATTCCTAAACAATGACCCCAATAAGGTCTCCGACAGCGACACAACTCCCCCTACTATTTGTCGGAGAGGGAAAAGATCTGGAACGGAGTAAGAAAATAGGATATTAAAATGTTCATGCGTATCATAAATAAAGGGCTTTCGAACTCTGATTTTCAGAAAAAGGGCCGGCAGCAAAAGATCTGGGTCATGAAAGTGATAAATATCGGCATCTTCCTTCAAGGCAAGATTTGTTATTCTAAACAGGGTTTTTACTCTGCCCCAAAAAGTATTCCACTTCTCAACGCCAATCACTTTAATGCCCGCATCCTCATAAGGTCCTATGATGGCATTTGCATCCAGTCGTTTATTTGCAATCGCAATCAAAGTCACTTTCCAGCCGTTTCTCTGCAAGGATCGACACTGACGATTCAAAACGCGCAGATCTTTCGCTGGGTGAATTGTAAAAACACATACTTTTTTATCCATACTCTATCTCATCACATTTATTGGTTCTTGAATAAATAAACGAAAGGCTCATATTTTTAGCTTTGCACAATGGAAAAACGAACGAAGCAAAGA
>JAKJEN010000067.1:0-241 GCA_022705405.1 Planctomycetota bacterium
CCCCGGCAACCTGGCGGGACCATTACTGGCGCAAGGTTAGCCAAAGTCATTCTCCTTCATCTGTTCCGCTGATGGGAGGGGGGATGTGGGAAGGAGCCAATGCGCTGGATACTGATTCGCCGCCTCCGTCTCGCGGAACAAGAGCTGGACAAAACGCAATGAACAGTTCCGGCCTGAGTTCTTATTGCCTGGATCGGCACAATGGCGGACCCAATTGGCTGTTTCTGGACGGCCGCAGCCG
>JAKJEN010000067.1:278-13385 GCA_022705405.1 Planctomycetota bacterium
ATGGAATACACAGCCCCGCCAGTGGCCTGATTGGATGAGCCAGTATCCGGATTATTAAACATAATTGATTTTTCATGGGGCGGCAAGAAGGCTTTGCGGGAAACCGGGCTTCAACCGGCGCAAGCCGACCGGATGAATTGTTTTTTTATGAATAGCAAATTTTGTTTAGGTATAATAAATTCATGCGAATTCGAGAAAACAGAATAAGCGGGATATTGTCAGTTTTTCGAAATCCGGCGGCGCTGCTTATCCTGATTGTGTGGGCGTGGGAAGGCGCCGGTGTGTTGGGACCTGTGCAGGCGCAAAGCGCCCCCCGACCGGTATATATAGACGGCGAAGGAGTTATCCGCTGGCGAGATAATCAAGAAGAATTGGCCTTATTCGGGGTTAATTATTGTCTGCCTTCCGGATACAGTTATCGTGCAGCTGCTCAGACAGGTAAGGATCTTAAACAGGCCGTCGATGCCGACATGGCTCATCTGGCGCGGCTGGGACTGAGCGCTGTTCGTCTGAGTTTCTGGGGAGATTGGGAAAACAGCGACCGGGAGGGGAACCTGATTGACAATGAACATCTGGACTTGCTTGATTATGTGATTGCCCGGGCGTCTGAACGGGGTCTTTATCTGATGCTGACTCCGATTACCCTGTACAGCCCGGTCTGGCCTTTGCCTGAGGAAATGAATACCTGCCGGGGATTTCCGCGGTTTTATCCAAAAAATGAATTGGGGATCAATCCCCAGGCCATTCGCGTACAGCAGAAGTACCTGGAAGGGATTCTCAACCATGTCAACCGCTACACAGGGACGGCGTATAAGGACGATTTGTCGATTGTGCTTATCGAGCCGGTCAATGAGCCGCAGCATCATCCGGATAAAAATCCGTCAGCGTATATCAACGCCCTGACAGAAGCCATTCGCGGTACAGGATACCAAAGGCCCATTGTATTCAATGTCAGTCAGGATATGGCCATTGCCCCTGCCGTGCGCGATTCACTGGTTGACGGGGCCTCATTCGGGTGGTATCCATCGGGATTACTGAACGGGTTTACGCTTGAATGCAATTTTCTGCCTCGTGTGGATTCGTATCGCCCGATGCTGGATCCGACTCTAAAAGGCAAACCCAAGGTCGTTTATGAGTTTGATGGGGGAGATATTGCCGGATCGTATCTCTATCCGGCGATGGCGCGGACGTTCCGCAGTGCGGGCGTTCAGCTTGCCTTTATGTTTTCCTATGACCCGCTGGTCCTTGCCTCCGAAAATCTGGAATATCAGACGCATTGCCTGAATTTGGCTTATACTCCCGGCAAGGCGATCAGTCTGATGATTGCCGCTGAGATCTTTGGTCGTCTTCCAAGGTTCCAATCGTTCGGCCGATATCCGGCGTCTAACCAATTTGGACCGGTTCGGGTAAGCCACAGCGAAAATTTGAGCGAACTGACGACAGATCGTGAATTTTTTTATTCCAACAATACTCAGACCCTGCCTCCTAAGCCCGATCTGCTGGAGCGGATTGTCGGCTGCGGCAGTTCGTCTGCGGTCAAATACGAAGGGACGGGGGCTTATTTTCTGGAGAAACTGGCAGCCGGCGCATGGCGTCTGGAGGTCTATCCGGATGCGGTGTGGACTTACGATCCGTTCGGCCGTCCCAGCCGCGGCCGACAGGCGGCCTGTCTGTTCCGCCGTCAGCGCCGAATGAAAATCACTTTGCCTGATCCGGGCCCTGAATTTACTCTGACGGCGATTGATCAAGGCAATTTGTATCGCACCCATGCGGTCGAAGGGGAGTTTACCATTGTCCCGGGAGTCTATTTACTAACGAAAGAAGGGGTTGTTTTTGACCGGCTATCGGCATTTTCTTTCGGTCCTCTGAAATTGGATGAATATATTGTCTGGGCTACGGAGAGTACTCCTGTTTCAGTCCGGTACCGCCCGCCTCGACAAATTGTCGAGGGCCGCGCCTTTCCGGTAGAAGCGCAGGTCGCATCCGAGAAAGAACCGGAGGAGGTTATCCTCAGTTATCGAAGCGGAAAAGAAAAGCCGTTTGCTCAGATTTCCATGAAAAAAAAGGCGGCCTATCAGTACGCAGCTGAAATTCCATCCGATCAGATTCGAGCCGGTGTGATGGACTATGCCGTTTCAGTTCGGCTGGACGATGAAATACTGACATTTCCCTCGCAGGTTACGGGCCTGCCGATTCAGGGGCAGTCGGCCGAGTCAAAATCGACGGTAATTTATGATGCGGCATTCTCACCGGCCAAAGCGGAATTGAAACAGTGGTTTACCCAGAACGCCTCGGCAGAGATTGTCAAAAACAACGATCAGGAGTCTGTTCTGAGAATCCGTACCGGGGGTTTTGAGCCGAATGGCTCTGTTGTTGTGGATCTGGCCGTGGACTTCAACGAATCGCCGGTCCGCCTGCCGCTATTTGAGAAAGAACGGTATGAAGATGTGGTTTTTATTCTGAAAGGTCGATCCCTGATTCCTGAGACTGGGCAGGTGCAGGCGACTTTGACCGATCGATACAATATGACTCAGACCCAACATCTTTCTCTGGATTCAAGAGGAGATTGTCGGATAATCTTCAGGGATTTTTGTATAGCCAATCTGAGGTCGGTTCGTTTGGCAATCGGGGCGTGGCTGTTCCCGGGACAGGAGGGTCTGGCTCATGGATTTGAGGTTCGCCAGATTATCCTCCAGCCCTCGCCTGCGTTGTGGTCAGTTCCAGTGGCAGCCGCTGAGGCGCCG
Organism: Planctomycetota bacterium; assembly: GCA_022705405.1. Taxonomy (GTDB): domain Bacteria; phylum Planctomycetota; class Phycisphaerae; order Sedimentisphaerales; family Anaerohalosphaeraceae; genus JAHDQI01. Next base: position 3,023 of record JAKJEN010000067.1, read on the forward strand.
TTTGTTCTTTTTGACGCCGCGGTCGATTCAGATCGGCTGATCTTTCCCAATTCGGAACACAAAGTCCGCTTTACAAAACGCCGGGTCTTGGGATCGACTTCCGGCGCAGCGGCGCTGCGGGTGGAGGCGCCCACATTTAAACCTTCGCCTCAGGATGTTTCTTTTCGTCTGATCTACGGCGGCTCGATTGAAACTTGTCGCGAGGATCTGAGCGGGTATAACGCAGTGCGTTTGCGCGCCCGCAGCGGGGCCAGGGAAACAACCTGTATGGAACTGGATTTGATTCAGAGAAACGGCAGCGTCCGGGGAGCGTTGGTTCCCTTGACGGCGGACTGGCAGACGATTGAGATTCCTTTGATGGATTTTCAACCGACTGTGGCGACCTGGCTTCCGCGATCTTATCCGACCATTGGGTTTGATTACTGGGATCAGGGACAGAAAACTGACAGCCGACCGCTGGACCTGAAGGATCTGGAGGCGGTACAGATTTCGATGGGGGCGCGATTTTTTCCTGAATTTACAGATACCCGGCATGCGGTTGAAATTGAAGAAATTCAACTGGCAAAAAAATCTGATGTAAGATAGAATGGAACAGGATAGAAACACGGCCTTGTTAGACAGGGGGTTTAGTATGATCGTTCGAATGTGCGGATTTATATGCTTTCTGACGGCTATGTCGATCAGCCCGTTTCTTTATGCCGACGCGGCGAGTGCGGATTTTGACGGAAACGGCAAGGTGACGCTTTCCGATTTTGCCCATCTGGCCGGCGGATGGCAGATGTTAGAGGGCCAGCCGCAATACAACCGGATGTTCGATTTGGATCAGGATGGGATAGTGGGAATCGGCGATCTGGCCTGTTTTGTCCTGGATTGGCTGGCGGACCCTGCCTTCTCGATTTATCTGCCGGTGGAAACCCGAAGGGAAAGACGCAGTTTCAATGTCGGCTGGAAATTTTATAAAGGGCCTATATCGGGAGATACAGCCGGAAACCCTGCGTTTAATGATTCTTCCTGGCAATCGGTCAACCTGCCTCACAATCCGCCCAAAGGCGCAAATCCCTATGATCCGCTGCGGCCGGGCTGGCCGGACTACAGTTATGAAGGAATCAGCTGGTATCGCAGACATTTTACCCTCGAGGAAAGTCTATCCGGCGGCAAGATCTGGATTGAATTTGAGGCGGCCAATACCGTAACGGATGTCTGGATTAATGGAAACAAACTGGAGACCCATTACGGCGGATATCTGCCGTTTATGTATGATATCACCGACTCTGTAAACTTTGGTTCTACGGAAAACGTCATAGCCGTCAAAGTCGATAATACAGACAACCCTGATGTGCCTATCGGAAATTCAGGATGGTTCAACTGGGGCGGTCTTTATCGGGACGTCTGGCTGCATACAACGGCAAAACTTTATGTCACAGATGCGGTTTACGCCAATACGGTTGCGGGCGGAGGGATTTTTGTGACCTATCCTGTTGTGAACTCCGCCTCAGCTCAGATCCAGATCAAGACGCAGGTAAAGAACGAAAACCCGACGTCCAAAACATGTACAGTCAAATCGTTTTTGGTTGATGCTGAAAACCGGGTAGCGGCCCAGATGAGTTCAGTGCAGAACATTCCGGCGTCCGCGTCTGGCGCCTTTACGCAATCCGCCCTGATTGCCGATCCGCATTTGTGGCATCCCCACTCTCCATACCTGTATACCTTGTACACTGAGATCTATGACGGCAGTCAGCCGGTTGATACTGTTCAGATGCGGCTGGGCATTCGAAGCGTCAGTTTCAGCAAGGCCGGGGGATTTAAGATTAACGGACAGACGTTTCGATTTCGCGGGGCCAATCGGCTTCAGGATTTTCCCTATATTGGATATGCGATGGGAAACATTGGCCAACGGCGCGATGCGGAAAAACTCAAGGAAGGAGGATTTGATTATATCCGCACCGCGCATTACCCGCAAGATCCTGCTTTTATGGATGCCTGCGATGAACTGGGGATACTGGTGCTTAACGAGATTCCCGGTTTTCAGTATATCGGCGGGACGACCTTTAAGAATTATTCCTACAAAGACATGAGAGAGATGATTCGCCGAGACCGCAATCGCCCCTGCGTAATTGCCTGGGAATTATCGCTCAATGAGACCTGGTGGACCGATACGGACTATACTCCCACGGCCGTGAGCATTGGCCATCAGGAATACCCCGGCAGTTATATTGCCGGATGGAAAGACGATACACAGTATGACATCTTCATTGCAACGCCAACGGCGGGGGCACGGACCTATAATGGCCCGCGTCCTCTTATTGTCAGCGAATACGGACACTGGGAATATGGAGGCGACGGTTGTGCCAGCGATGTGCATCGCGGCTATTCGGGCAGTAAATATGCCAGCGGAGAGGCAGCCATGCTGGCCCAGGCCGCAAACCATATAGACGGATACAGCCAGAATCTGGGGATGTCTAATTTATGCGGCGACGGCCTATGGGCGGGGATTGACTACGGTCCGTATCCTTCCGGGGCGCTGGATCTTTACCGGCTGCCCAAATTTTCATATTATTTCTGGAAAAGTCAGCGAGATCCGGATATTACCTTTCCTGGTCTGGATTGCGGGCCGATGGTCTTTATTGCCAATTACTGGCAATCTGCTTCCCCGCTGCCGGTTACGGTATACAGCAACTGCCAGCAGGTTCGATTGTACCTCAATGGCGCTCTCCTTTCCGTTCAATCTCCGGATCCGGGAACCAATCTGCCTCACCCGCCCTTTACCTTCAGCGGCCTGACCTGGGCGTCCGGGACTCTTCGGGCTGAAGGTTTGATCAATGGGCAAGTAGCGGCGGAGCACAGCGTCCGCACACCTGGAACGGCCCGTTCTTTGTCGGTGGCCTTGGATGCGAAGGATATACCGGCCAATGGTTCGGAGTCAATTTTTGTATATGCCTCTATCCTTGATAACAACGGAACACTGGTTCCGTCGGCGTCAAATTCCGTGACTTTTTCCGTCACCGGTCCGGCTTCTTTGGTAGGCCCGGCGGTTGTCAAGGCGGAGGCCGGCGTGGCGGCGGCTTTGGTTCGCGTGACGGATGTTCCGGGATTGATTATGATTTCGGCGTCGGCACGCAACCTGGCTTCCGGCAGCGCCTCGTTTACAAGCCAATAAGTTTGGTTATTGTATTTTACCAATCAACCTGAGCATTCCATCCAGGATCGTCAGCGGATGGGGCGGGCAGCCCGGTATATACAGATCTACCGGGACAATCCGGTCGGCCCCATTGTGAACTTCAGGGTGGTCAATATACGGACCTCCGGAAACAGCGCAGGCGCCTACTGCAATTACAATCTTGGGGCTGGGCACAGCTTCGTAGGTTTTTTGGAGAGCCAGTTTCATATTCTCCGGTACCGGGCCGGTAATCAGCAGACCGTCGGCATGGCGCGGCGAGGCGACAAACTGAATCCCGAACCGGCTCAGATCGAATACGATCGTGCTGAGTACGATGGTGTCCGCTTCGCAGGCATTGCAGCCGCCGGCACAGACCTGCCGCAGTTTGAGCGAGCGGCCCAGCAGCCGAACCAGATCACGGCCGAGCGTCTCGGCTCGTTTTATTTCCGTTTGGGAGATAATCAGATCCTTTCGGGTGCGGGCGGCAAGGCGATGTTCTCGGCTGAATTCAAGGGCGTCGACAGGGCAATTTGCAGCGCATTGTCCGCAGAACAGACACCGTCCGAGATCTACAGACAGGACGGCGTTTTCTTTTCGTATTGCCTGTACCGGGCAGTTATCGATACAGCGCGTACATTCGGGGCTGCACCGGTCAGGATGAATAACCGGCCGACCGCGGAACCGCTCCGGAAGGACCGGATCGCCTTTGGGATATGAAATCGTCCGGTGTTTCTGCTGAACTCGTCCAAGCAATGCCTTAATCATACTTCCCTCTTAAAGATCGCATCCGCAATACGACAGATTAAAACTTTTATTGCACAGCGGAAAATCGGAGATCTGCTGATTCCGCAGCGCCATCGACAGACCGGCCCAGTTATGAAAAGACGGATCGGTAATTTTGTAGTGAGTGAATTTACCGTCAGGACCGGTTCGGGCAAAATGACAGATTTCGCCTCGCCATCCCTCGACAAGACAGACCGCAAAGCGATTTGGCGCAAGCGGCTTTTCGTCGGCTCGGATTGGCCCCTGCGGGCAGGCCTTTATCTGATCGAGGATGAACGCGATTGACCGCTGAATCTCCAGCCATCGGACGTAGGCCCGCGCGAAGACATCGCCGGTATGCCAGGTGGAAACCGGAATCTGGGCAAATCGGAAAAGACCGGTTGGGAAATGGAATCGGCAGTCGCTTTCGGCGCCGCAGGCACGGGCGGCTACTCCTACCAGACCCAGTTGTCTGCACGTGTGCAGATCAATCCTGCCGGTATCTTCAAATCGAGCCATGACCGAAGGCGTATTCCAAAGCAGATCCGCCGCTACGGCGACATCCTTTTTTAACTGGATCAGATGTTCGGCCATTTTGTCAAAGGATTGGCTGGTCATGTCAAACTGCACGCCGCCCGGGCACACCAGATCCCGTCCGAATCGATTGCCGCACAGCAGGGCGGTCAAATTCAAAAAGTCGCCGCGAATCCGCCCGCAGAAGGATGCCGTCGGCAGATATCCGATGTCTGCGGCAAGGGCTCCCAGATCTCCGGTATGATTGGCCAGCCGTTCCAGTTCGAGGGCGATTCCGCGCAGGGTCTGCGCTCGAGGCGGAACCCGCAGATCTGCCAGAGATTCGACGACCTGGCAGTAGGCGGTTGTATGGCCGATGGTCGTATCGCCGGCCAGGGTTTGCATATAGTGGATTGTGCGTTTATTGGGGCCGCCAATCAGTGCGCGTTCAACCCCGCGGTGTTGATAGCCCAGCGAGATTTCCAGATGGAGGACATTTTCCCCCTGACACTGAAAGCGAAAATGTCCCGGTTCGATGATTCCGGCATGAACAGGCCCGACGGCTACTTCATGAATCTGCTCTCCTTCTACCCGGTAAAAGTCCATGACCGAGGGTTCCGGTGCAGTCTGCGAGTTTCGGCCCCATACATCGCGGCCGGGCTTCCAGGAAGGATGAAAACGAACCGGTTTGAGCCAGGGATGGCCCTCCGGCAGAATCGATCCCTGTTCGGCGATTTCTCGTTCAAACAGATGCACCTGAGGGCAGTCCGGAGTCAGCGAGGCGAATCGATCAAAAACAAAGGTGGATAAAATCGCCAATTTACCTGTATTTTCATCCGCCAGAATTGCTACAAGGCGCTGGGTGTCGGAGTCGGATGGGACGACAAAGAAAGACGCGATTCTTTTTCCGGAGGCGGCCGCTTCCAGAATGTATTCCCGAAACTGATGGATCGGAACCTCCGGAATCCGGTTTTGATCTGCGGCCTGACAGTTATAAAACCAGTGAAAAGGCGATGGGTTCATTTTACACTCCTCCCAGAGCGGCCGCTGCCTCATAAAGCGTTTTGCTGATTGGGGCAGGCAGGAACAATCCGAGCAACAGCGTCAAAACGCCAAGGCCCAGCGGCGAGACGACAGCAAACGCTGTCTGCGGTTGGCTGTTATCCGGCAGACTATCAGGACGGCTGCCGTGGGCCATTCGCAAAAAAGCAGGGGCCATTCCGGTGAAGATAAGGGCCAGCAATGACAAATAGGCTGCGGCAATGCCGAAACGATCCTGTTCAAACATTGATTTGGCGATGGTAAATTCGCTGAGGAAAAGGCCAAAGGGAGGGATGCCCGTAATCGCCAGAAAACCAGCGATCCATAAAACTCCTGTAACGGGTATTTTCTGCAAAACTCCGCTGACCTGAGCCATGGATTTGGTTTTATACACAGCCAGAATATTTCCGGCCAGCAGAAACAGCATCGCCTTGGTCAGTGAATGATTGGCCGCATGCAGCAGCGACCCGAAGGCCGCTGCACCGCCTGTTCCGATTCCGAGGGCCATGATGCCGACATGCTCGACGCTTGAGTACGCCAGCATCCGCTTGAAGTCGGTCTGGCCGAAGATGAAGACAGCGGCCCAGGCCATAGAAACCAGACCGAACAGGATCAGCAGCGGCCTGCAGAAAGAACCCAACCCGGCCGACAGACAGATCTGATAACTTCGCAATATTCCTAAAAAAGCGCAGTTTAACAGCGCCCCGGACAGCAAAGCGGAAATAACCGAAGGTGATTCGCTGTGCGCATCCGGCAGCCAGGTATGCAGGGGAGCAAGGCCCATTTTGGTTCCGTAGCCAACCAGAAGAAACAAGAAAGCGGCCTTCAGCCAGGGCTGATTTAGAGAAGGCCCCAGTTTTATCAGAGCGTTGAGGGACAAAGCGGCCGGGGCCTGACCTGAAGCGGCGATAGCCAGCAGAAAATTACCCAGCAGGGCGAAGGCGATGCCCACCGAGCAGATCAGCAGATATTTCCAGGTTGCCTCCAGAGATCGGCGATGGCGATGAAAATAGATCAACGGTGCGCTGACCAGCGTTGTGGTTTCCATGGCAACCCACAGCAGACCCAGATGCTGGCTTACCGTCACCAGGGTCATGGCCGCCAGAAACGCAGAAAGACAGGCACAAAAGACGGTTTCCGGTGCGTTTGTAAAGAACAGGCCTTCCTCGTAATCCTGTTTTTTTTGCTTCAATTCTTTGGCCAGATAACCTGCCGCATATACGGCGCAGGCCAGAAAAAGGATGCTTGTGATTGTCAAAAACAAAAGCCCCGTCTGATCCAGCATCAGCCAGCCGCCCAACAGCGGTTCGGCAGGACTGACCCATACCGACAGAACAACCGCGAAATGGGCCGCAGCCGATAAAACCAGAATCATGCGGCGGAAGAAGATCCCCGGCACAATCAGTGAAAGCACCGCGGCGACTGTAGGAATCAGCAGCATTGCCCAGATCATAGAATCAGGTCCTCAACCCGGAGAGTTTGTCGGTGTCAATAGAATCAAATTCACGGTTAATATGAAAAATGGCGATACCCATCACAAAGACTGCGGCGAAGACATCCAGCAGAATCCCCAGTTCAATCAAAAGCGGCTGTTGGTCTGCGAGGGCTGCCCCAAAAGTATAAATCCCATTTTCCAAAACCAGATAACCCAGAACCTGGGTCAGGGCTTTTTTACGGGCGATAATCAGGAACAATCCGGACATGATTGTGAAAAAGGCCGTCGGCACAATTAATTCGAGCCGGATTGATTCAGGCAGGGGCAGTCGATGCCCAAGCCACATGGATATAACCAGGGCCGCTGTTCCCAGTACAAGCGAGGTTCCGTATCCTACAAATGGCTCGACCTCCCGCTGGATTTTAATGTCTCGCAGGATTTTCATCAGCACCCAGGGGAAAACGATTCCTTTCAGCCCGATCAGAAATGCTGAGAAAAGCATCTGGTGAAAATCCGGTCCTGTCCGGCTCAGGCAAAGCGGCAGCAGTCCCACCGCTACTCCCTGCAGTGCGACTGTACGGATACAGGCACCCAGCCGGCTAAGGCCAAGCAGCGTCAGATTGCTGAGGATCAGAAAGATCAAGATCAGATCGGCAGCGGTATTCATGCAAACCCTCCAAAAACCAGTACGAGTGCCAGAATGGAAAGCGCAGTCGCTGTAATCAGAAGGGGAGGCACGTGGAGCAGGCGCAGGCGCGCCATAGAAGATTCGATGATGCCTGTGACCACAGCCAGCAGAAGCAAAAAAACAATCGCCGCGGCGGTATCCAGCCAAACCATTCCGGTGTGCATCGGCGTCAGAACGCCGATCAGGACAGCCCCCAGCAGCCACATCTTGAGGGCTGCTGTATAAAGAATCATTCCATAGTCAGGCCCGCTGTAATCCAGTACCATCACTTCATGAATCATCGTCAATTCAAGGTGTGTATTGGGGTCATCCACCGGAATTCGGCAATTTTCCGTCAGAAATACGATAAACATGGCTATGGCAAATAAGACTGTTACCGGTCCGACCGATGCCCAGGAGCCAACCTGCAGTGTCGCGAACATCTGGCTGAACGAAGAATGGCCGGTCAATTTAATAATGGCGGCTAGTCCGATCAGCAGCGCCGGTTCTGACAGGGCCGAAAACGTAACTTCCCGCGCGGCTCCCATGCCCTCAAAACTGGAACCGGTATCCAAAGCGCCGATCACGATGAAAAATCGAATCAGAGCAAACAGGTATACAAACAGAATCAAATCTCCCTGAAACGCAAGAACTGGCGGCAGACCGCCCAGCGGAACCAGCAAGGCCGCCGATAATACAGCAGATAGCCCGATCACAGGACCCATTCGGAAAACCGGCGAGGTAGTTCGGCTGTAAACGGCGCCTTTGCCCAGCAGTTTCCAAAGATCATAATACGGCTGCAGCAGTGGCGGTCCGTTGCGGCCTGCAAAGAACGCCTTGGTTTTATTGATAATGCCCAGCAGCAGCGGAGCGCCGACAAGACACAGCACAAAATGAAGCAAACGGATCAGCATTCTATATCAGTTTCCAGATCAGAAGAATCCACAGCGTTAAAGCAACGTATAAAATGTAGATTTGCAGGCGGCCGTGCTGAAGCCATTGCAGAGCCGATAAAACCCGCCGGATCCCTTCAAAGGCAGGCCGGTAGATATATTTTTCGCTGCTGTCGTCGTTATGTTCATGGAAAGAAGAACCTGCAGGAAAAATTCCTGTCGGAGGCGTTTGTTCCTTTCGGGTCGGCAAAAACAGCCCGAATAAATTTGTTAAAGACTGAGCGAACGAAGTTGCGGTGTACTGCATACTGGCTTCGGGCCGGGCATAGCCGCAGTCCCAGGTGAGGGATTGATCGACTGGGCGGTCTTTCAGCAGCCGATAACGAAGCACTGCCAGACCGCCTGCGGCCGCAAGCAAAAACAGCGAAATGACGACAAAGTATTTTAAAATTCCGGATGCAGAAATAAGTTCCTGTTGTATCTGAAGGATCGGAATCTGGGTCAGTTGTATCAGAACCGGCTCTACCCAGCGTATCACAAGAGGCGACAGAACACCCAGCAAAAAACAGAAGGCGGCCAATAACACCATTGCCGATTTCATCCGTAGGCCAACTTCGCGACTGTGCAGGGCAACAGGACTTCTCGGCAGACCCAAGAAAACGATGCCAAAGGCCTTGGTAAAGCAGGCCAGGGCCAGTCCGCCGATCAAAGCCAGTCCGCCGCCTGCCAGCAGTACAGCCGGGATCATCTCAAACCCGCTGCTTGCTGTGTTTTGGAACAGCCCGAGATAGATCAAAAATTCGCTTATAAATCCATTCAGGGGGGGAACGGCGCAAATTGCAACGGAACCGACTAAAAAAGTCAAGCCCGTCCAGGGCATTTGTTTAATCAGCCCTCCAAGCCGGTCCAGAGATCCGGTTTTGGCGCTGTGAAGTACTGCCCCTGCGCTTAAAAACAAAAGCCCCTTAAAGACCGCGTGGTTGAGTATATGCAGCAACCCTCCGGCAAAACCCATCACGGCAAGAGCAGGCAGATTTTTTGATATCCCCAAAAGGCCGACGCCGATTCCGAGTGTGATGATCCCGATGTTTTCCACGCTGGAATAGGCCAGCAGGCGCTTGAGGTCTTTCTGTGCCAGGGCAAAGAGGATTCCCAGCGTTCCTGAAACAATGCCCAAAACGATCAGCATCCAGCCCCACCAGGCAGGCGGAGTTTCCAGAAAGGTCAGAGTTCTGAGCAGCCCGTAGATGCCGGTTTTAATCATCACCCCGCTCATGACGGCCGACACGTGACTGGGAGCGGCCGGATGGGCATAAGGCAGCCAGACGTGCATCGGCATAAAGCCGGCTTTTGTGCCGAAACCGATTACAGCCAGCAAAAACAACAGCCCGGCCGCTGCCGAAGGAATCGAGTGAATTTGATCAAAGTCCAGAGAACCGGCATTTCTGCCTAACAGGATAAAGAAGGCGACCAGAAATGCGCTTCCGATATGCATCGCAATCAGATAAAACAGACCCGCCTGATGAACGCTTTGTTTTTTATGCTCAAAGGAGACCAAAAAGAAGGAAGACACGGACATCAGTTCCCAGGCAATCAAAAATAACAGTCCGTTTCGGGCGACGACCACTAAAATCATAGAGGCCAGCAGTAAATTGAAAAAAAACCAACAGACGCCAAGGTTTTTGTTGTTTTTCCAGACGGACAGATATTCAGTACCGTAAACGGCGGCTGCCGCGGTCAGGGTGAGAATAGGGATCAGGAAAAAGGCAGACAGCGGATCAATTTGTATGGAAAATGATCCATAGGGAATGGCCCAGGGCAGCGTCAGAGACAGGACAGAGCCGCCGAATAAAACCTTCAGCGCAGGCCCGAAAGCCAAAATACTCCCGGCCAGG
>JAKJEN010000068.1:0-5693 GCA_022705405.1 Planctomycetota bacterium
CTTTGTGAATCTCAAAGAATTATTCCCGGAGACGCCATTTGAATTATTCGGCAAAGGCGATATCCAAAATTTCAAGGAAGAGTCGGGCCCTGTGGATGTCAGTGACGCCCTAATGCCTCTGGGGATCGGGCTTTTAAAAGAGGTAGAACGGATACCATCGGATGCCACTGGAATCGCAGGCGCTCCTGGCGCAGCGGCGATGGCGGCGCCCAATCCAAGAATGGGCGGAGGAGTTGGCGCTGGGGCGATTCCCACACGCATCGGCCGCGAATGGGTTCTGTATGATGCAATGACCGAGGAGGAGATCGGTAAAACCCTCGATTATGTGACACAGGAAGATATCCGGAATAATCCTGAATATACCGACCGGGATCTGGGTCGCATTAAGCAAACGCCGTTTGGAGGGCCCATGTACATTGAACGAGATCACTGGTTTCGTATTCAGGCCAAGTTTGTCTGGAAAGATGCTCCGGAAGAACTGACCTCTGGGGATACGACGGGTATGGGTGAGTACGGTGGAGGATTTGGCGGCGGATTTGGTGGAGGAGGAAGAGGCGGGGGCGGTCCGCCGGGTTTTGAATACTAAACAAAAATATCCTAACCGGACAATTGTGTACATGGATGCCGGATGACATAAAGGATCAATACAATGAACTATATCAAAGCGTTTTTGAAAAAATATTCGGCTCTGATTTTTCCGGCCTGTCTGCTGCTGGCGGGACTGTTTTTGTTTGTTCCTACGATGCTGATCGGACATGCGGTGGATGGAAGAAAACAGAAGGCCCAGCAGACTGTTCAGGAACTGGATCGGCTGGCTCAAACAACGCCGTCTAAAATAGAGGCAAACCAGGCCAGCCAGGCGCAGGAACGGATGAAAAAGGACGTGGAGGCGGTTCAGTTGATGGCTCTCCAGACAACTCGCAGAGAGCTGATTAAATACGGCCTTTTTCCTGAATCGGAAGATCCTTCAAAATCTTCGCAGGTCTATCTGGATTTTGGAAAGCGCTATCGGGCGTCAATTGAACAGTTAATCACAGAGCGGCTGAAAGCTCTGGATGCCCCCTCGGAATCCGAAATCCGTGCGCGTTCAGGGCAGCCGGGCGTTGGCGCAGGATATGCCGAAAGAGGGATGGGCGGAGAATATATGGGAGGCGGCGCTGGATATTCCGGGGCGGGACGAACAGTCGTCACCCTGAGTCCGGCGGTGGATGCGCTTTGTCTGGCTCAGGCGGAAAAAATCAGAACCTACGCTAATCCGCGGTGCCTTGCCTGGTATGATTTTTGGGAATCGTATCAATTTACCGGGGCCGATCTGGCCTTGCAGGACTGCTGGATGTCCCAGACGGCTTACTGGATCTATGAAGATGTGGTCGCTGCGATAGAAGTTCTCAATAAAGGTTCAGAACGAACGGCTGATTCGCCGGTCAAACGGCTGATGGGGGTCAGTTTTCAGCGACCGGTTTCTGATTTGCAGTCGCCCTACTCGCAAGGAGGAATATTTGGAGGAATGGGCGAGAGGGGCGGTTTTGGCGGGATGGGACGAACCGCAATCTCTGATACGCCGGCTTTTGTGCTGCAGGGCCGAAACAGCCCGCTGATTTCCAAATCCTGGACAGGGAGAATCGGCAATGAAGATCTGGATGTAGTCCACTTTGCCGTTTCCGTAATTGTGGACAACCGGTTTGTTCAGGCATTTCTAAAGGAATTATGCAGCAGCAAGCCCCATGTCTATCGGGAAGGATTCAAGGAAGATGGGAAAGAGATCCAGGCCCAGCATAATCAAATAACAGTTCTGCAAAGCACATTTTCCGCTGTGGATAAGCAGAGCCCCTCTCATTTATACTATCGGTATGGAACCGATGCGGTTATGCGCATCGATCTGGTCTGCGAGTATTTGTTTTACCGAAAGGCGTACGACGAAATTAAGCCGGCGCCGGTTAAACTGCTTTTAGGGCAGTCTGAGATGGGAGAGCCCGGCATGGGTTCGGAAATGGGTCGAATGCCGTATGGTTATTAAACGAAACGAGAGTGTGCCCGCCCAAGATTAAAAAACCGGAAAAGAATTTGATTACGCAAGGCAAAATATATGAGTAAGAAAAAAGGCAATTTCGTTGAACAGCATGTGGATAAACTGATCCTGGCAGTCATTGGACTGATCTGCCTGGGGTTGCTGTGGATTTATGTTTTCAGCAATCCGTTTGGTCCGGTAATCGGAGGGCGAAAGGAATCGCTTAGCTCTTTGCAGAGTCGACTGGAGCAAAAGAAAGATCAGATTCGCAAGAAGATTGACGAAATCAAACCGGGCGCTCCTGTGGCGGCAACTGATTTTATCGCCGGCTATGAGCAGATGCTGGTCTGCTCGATCCCCAAGATTGACGCATCCATCTATCCATTGACCCCCGGAATCGGAAGTCAGGCGATTGGATCGGATCGAGAATATGCGGTGCCGGAGATTCCTGCCCTTCAGGATGTGAAGATAGCGTATATCCGCGGGGCGGTCTATCTGCCGACCGAAGAAGTTACCCCGGAGATGCCTTATGCGTCGGTAGAGACAAAAATCGGCGACTTGGATTTTGTTACGGTATCGGCCCGGTTGGATGTGAAGCGTCTGGTTCAGCAGTTTGAGTCTTCTTTCATGGGCCTGGGAGTCAATGCCTCTCATAAGGATCGCGGACTGGCCACGCCCGTGGCAGCTCGCATTGAGTTGCAGCGGCGCGTTAAAGGGGCTGATGGTACCTGGAGTGAATGGGGACCGGTGGCGATTCCTCAAACAGTGGCCTATCGAAAAACTTTCGAGAAACTGCCCATGATATCCGAAGATCTGGGCGGAGGCGGCGTTCATGTCCTGGTAGCCCAGTACAAGGATTTGTTTCGACAGATCTCTTTACTTCAGCCGCCGCCGTATGATTTTGCATCCACTCGATATCAATACTGGATGCCGCCTCAATATCTTGAGGAAGTCCAAAAACTGCTTCAGCAGCAGGAGGATGAGGCCAAGCGTCAGAAGCGTGAAACTGCAGCGGCTGCCGGCGCTGCGGGAGGACCGATGGGACCTGGATTGGCGGGAGAAATGGGGCCGGGCGGAAGAGCAACTCGACCGATTCAGACCCGGCCGACGCGTCCGGATACAGGACGAGGACGCGACCAGAGGACGGGCCCGGATCGGGGCGCTCCTGGAGAAATAGGGCCGGGCGGGCTTCCAACAGAACGCCACGGGCGCCCGGGTGTTCGGCCGCGTACAATAGAAGATGTCTATCGGGACTATCAAAAAGAAATACTCACAGGGGACTGGTGGACTCGCAATGAACCCATTCTGATCTGGGCTCATGATGATACAATCCAACCCGGAAAGACCTATCAGTATCGAATTCGTGCCGGCTTATTTAATCCCATTGCCGGTCGAGACTGGTTCCGTCCGGATCAACAGGAATATAAAAATCAGGTCATTTTATGGAGCCCCTTTGCCCAGGCCGATTCGGCAAAAAAAGATGCTATGACAGTTGCCGTTCCCAAAATGCTCCATATTTTTCCCATGGATATTTCCAAGAACAATCCGGATGCGGTATTGGTGACGGTAGCAAAATATTATTATGGACGATGGAGAAGCGAGGATTTCGAGGTTCTTCCCGGCCAGATGATCGGATCGGTTGTAGAACCCAAAAAGTCGACTGCGTCTGTCGCAGCCGGAGAGACTGGAGCAGGTCCGGGGATGGCGATGGAAGGCGCCGGAATGCCTGGAATGATGGGTCCGGGATTTGGAATGGGAGGAGTTGGCCCGACCGGCGCTGTTCAGACGGCAGCCACGATAGATTTTACAACCGACAGATTGTTTCTCGATATAATCGGCGCTGTGGACTGGTCGGGCGCTTTAACGGCCCTGCGCAGAAGAGAGTACAACGATATGCTGTATACAGTAGATGGCATCCGGATTGATAAATTGCCGATTCGCCAGCAGAACTGGCCGCCGGATGTACGGAAAGAGTATCGGGATGTGAAGGAGGCCGAAAAAGAATTGGAAAACGAGACGCTGGTAGGGAGAACTCCTTCGGGCTCTATGCAAACGCCCGGAGTTCCCGGAATGCCGATGGGGCCGGGTGGAAGAATGCCGCCGATGGGCGGTTTCGGTCGGGAAGGCATGATGGAGTGGTAAGCCCTGAGGGGTTCAGATAAAACGCTCTCAAAACGGTTTGCATTCGTTGAAGTCTGTTTGCAGCTGCGGCCGAGGATATTTCTTCTCTGGCAGCGACCTCAGACAGACCATATTGTGATTTACAGTTGTAGAAGGTTACAAAAGAGGGCCTTGAATCTGATTGTCGGCATGATGACGCCACTGCTCCGGCCCGTGAGCGGTAAAATATTCAAACGATTCGTCGCTGGCCAGTTGGCCCAGCAGGGCCTTGCGCCGGTCGCCGTCGGGAACTGTCTCAAGGATCCGGGAGCGGGCTTTGGCCAGCTCGTCCACAAATCGGCCGTGGGTTTCGGTAAACAACTCCTCCAACTTCTGCCGCAGATGGCCTGAATAGGCCGGACATTGTCCCTCTGTGCTGATGGCGATCTGCAGATTTCCGCGTTTGACGACGGCCGGCACGAAAAAATCGCATAACTGGGGCTGATCAACTACATTGCAAAGGATCTCCAGTTCCTGGCAGTCTTCGTAGATTCGTCGGTTCAGTTCGCTGTTGTCGGTGGCGGCGATAACGAGTGTGGCGGCAACCAGAAAATCTTTATGATAGCGGCTGAGGATGGTCGCCGCATTCAGCTGTGCCATGGCTTCTTCTGTTCCGGTTGTAAAGTGCTCTGCGACTAAGGTTACCCGTGCCCCGGCTTCAATCAACGATTCGGCCTTTCGGACGGCGATCGCCCCGCCCCCGATTATTACAGCCCGCCGCCCGGACATTTCAAGATAAATCGGGTATTTTGCCATGCCTACAGTATATCACAAAACCGATGCAAAGATGCTACTATTTTTTAATTGGAATTTAATAATTTTAACCCCATTCCACTTTGTTTTGTCGGATTAAAAAGGAGAATGTAAAAAGGGGATTTTTATCGAAAATCGCATTTGTTTGCGGTAGGATACAGATATGAAGCCGATAAAGATAATTACTACCCCTTTGACGGATGAACAGATCCGGGACCTTCGGGCCGCTGATGCGGTGCAGATCTCCGGCGTTGTGTACAGCGCCAGGGATCAGGCGCATAAGCGATTATGTGAAGCCCTTCAGTCGGGAGGGCCGCTTCCGTTTGAGATCAGGGGAGCAATGATTTATTATACAGGGCCGACCCCTGCTTCCAAGGGAAGAATTATCGGCTCGGCCGGACCGACGACGGCAATGCGCATGGATGCGTTTACGCCGGCCCTGGTGCGTGCCGGACTAAAAGGGACAATCGGCAAAGGATATCGCGCCCCGTCAGTGCAGGAGTCCATGATCCGCTACGGGGCCGTTCATTTTGCTGCGATGGGAGGGTTTGGCGCCCTGCTGTCTCAATATATCACCGCCAGCCGGATCGTTGCCTACGAAGATCTGGGAACCGAGGCGATCCGTGAGCTGATCTTCGAGAATTTCCCGGCGGTTGTCGCCTACGATATCTATGGAAACAGCGTCTATAAACAGACAGGAGAGGCAGATTGAAAGTTGCGCTGATAGGGATGATGCAGTCGGGGAAAAGTACGCTGATCTCAGCGGTCAGCG
>JAKJEN010000068.1:5780-13118 GCA_022705405.1 Planctomycetota bacterium
AAGCCGCAAAAGGCCGTGCATGCGACGGTTGACTGCCTTGACCTGCCGGGATTGAATTTTCTGGATGAACACGGCAGGGCAGCTGCACGAAAACTCTTCGGCCAGATCCGCACGGTGGATCTGTTTGTGGCGGTAGTGCGGGCGTTCGAAAACGACGCTGTGGCGGCCTATCGAAACCGGATTCAGCCCGGTAAGGACCTGGAAGAGTTGAGGACGGAATTTCTGCTGGCGGATCTGGAACTGGTGACCACGCGAATCGAGCGTCTGGAAAAACAGGTACACAAACCGACCCGGACAGTGGCCCGGGACAAAGAGGAACTGGCCCTGCACGGCAAGTTGCAAACCATCCTTGAATCGGAACGGCCTCTTAGCGCTGCGGGATTGTCGGCTCGCGAACTGGATCTGATTAAACCGCTGGGCTTTTTGACGCTAAAGCCGATGATGGTCGTGGTAAACGTGGGAGAAAATCGCCTCAATCAGCCGGTGGATCTGGGCAGTGCGGCGGGCGGGGCGGAGGCGATCTGTCTGTCGGCTGAGATCGAAAGCCAGCTGGCCCAACTGGACCCTCAGAGCCGCAAGGAGTTTATGCAGGATATGAATCTTGCTGAGCCGGCTTCGGCAAAGTTCGTGCAAAGTTGTTATAAGGCGCTGGGGCTGATCAGTTTTTTGACGGTAGGCAAGGATGAGGTGCGGGCCTGGACCATCGAGTCGGGAACCATCGCCCACGAAGCGGCTGGAAAGGTGCACAGCGATATCCAGCGAGGATTCATACGGGCCGAGACGATGGCGTATGCGGATCTGCATCGGTTGGGCGATGAAAAAGCGGTCAAGGCGGCCGGCAAGATGCGGCTGGAAGGCAAGACCTATGTCGTCCAGGACGGCGATATTATCTGCTTTCGGTTTAATGTATAAAAGCCCCGAAACCCTGATGGATCTGCGGCTTGTGTGGCCGGCGATTGAACTTAAAATTCAAACAGGGCGCCAAAGAGCAGAGAGACACTGTAATCCCCTTCCACGATGGGACTGTCGGCGATTTCGCTGCTTAACCACTCTACATTAACCATAGAGAACAGGGACCACTTTTCCGAAAGTTTATAATCCAGTTGAAGTCCGCTCAGCCAGCCGAGCGAGCTGCCTGCATGATATTCAGGCCGTCCGGCGATAACTTCAGAGGGCCGCACGCCGTAATAGTAGTCATTGAGCTGTTTGCTGCGCCAGTTGATGCCTGCCGAAGGGGTCAGATTTAAGGACTCAATGCCCATTATATTCTGAAACATCTTTCGCAGGGTCAGGCGGAATTCATACCCGCGGTGCTTATCCAGTACATCGTGTGAAAAATCCATTGACAGTACGGCAAAATCAAGGTCGGTCAGATATCGCAGGCCCAGTTCCAGGGTCAGATCGCGATCGGACATTCCATCCAGATATCGGCTGTCGTCATTGTCATAACCCTCGGTGCGGATTCGGGTAAGGCCCTGCAAGGCCCAATGGTTTTCTTTACCGAAGAAGGAATAGGAAGCCATCGGCCCAAAGATTGTCAATTTCTGATCCTGATAGAACAAAAAAGGCAGGCCATAGCAATCTGTATCGACTCCTTTATACGGCTTTTGAAGCCAAAGGGCCGCAGCGCCGAGCTGAAAGGTCCGCTGGGGTTGTTCGTTCAATGACTCCAATGGCTGATGATCCTGAGCCGCCAGCGGCAAAGAAATCGAAACAAGCATGGCCAAATATACAATTTTTGACATTACCGGCTCCTTATCCAGAATTTTTTGAGCATTATATCTGAGCCGGACGAACTTGCCAAGCCCCAGCAGTTTCAACGATAACCGGCAAAACATAGCGATAATAAAAAACGGAAAAGAGAGGAAAAACCGCCATAGAAGTTCAAAACGCAGCGCAAAAACCAGTTTACTGACTTGCCTGATAGCGGGGCTGCCTGGAAAGAGGTTTAAGCGCCGGCGGTTGATGCGGCCGGCAGGGTCACAATAAATTCCGATCCGCGGGCGGGTTCGGAAATCAGCCGAATGCTGCCGTTGAGCTTGTCCAGAATCCGCTGTACGATCGCAAGGCCCAGCCCAAGCCCTTTTACAGGACCTTCCGGGTCAAGTCGATGAAAGATTTCGAAGATCTTGGAGTGGCTTTCCGGTTCAATCCCGATTCCGTTATCAATCACCCGATATTCGCAAAAACCGTTGGCTTCCATCCCTGTGACGCGAATTATACCGGGGCGAGAGGAGTCCAGATATTTAACCGCATTATCCAGCAAATTGCTGAAGATCTGGTTGACCTGGTACAGATCGCTTCGGCAGGGCGGCAGATCCTCAATTTGTATTTCGCCGCCGGATTTTTGGACCTGAAACCGCATGCTTTCAACGATCGAGCGGATCAGTGCGCTCATGTGCACTGTTTGAAGCGTCAGTTCTACCGATCCGATCCGGGACAGTTTAAGCAGGCCCTCAATCAGAACATGCATTTTATCCGCGCCGCTGTTGATGAAATACAGCGCCTGTTGAATATCCTTCATATAGGGTTCAATCTGCTCGCGAAGGGCGGGCTGTTCGAGAGTATCGATAACCTGTTTCAGTTGCTGGCAGGAGTTTTTCAGTTCGCCGCCAAACCCTCGGATATTAACCAGCGGCGACTGGAGATCATGTGAGGAGATATAGACCAGATTTTGCAGTTCCCGGTTCTTGGTTTCCAGTTTTTTAAGCAGGTTTTCCTGTTTGTGTTCGATTTCCACTCGGTCGGTGATGTCCCGGCCCATCCCCACAATGGCGGTGGATTTGCCTGCCTCATCGAGAATTACCCTAAAGGCCCACGAGAAGTGGCGCCATCCGTATTTGGTATGAGCCCGCTGGCGAAAAAGACAGGAATAAGGAGGCAGAGAGAGTTTTTCCATTTCCCGGCGGGTTTTTTCCAAATCTTCCGGGTGTACATCCGGAAGAAACGAACGGCCCATCAGTTCTTTTTCTGTGTGCCCAAACAGGCGGCAGTAGGAAGGGCTGGCAAACAGAAAATTTCCCTCCGGATCCAGTTTGATAACCAAGTCTGTCTGATTATCCACCAGCAGTCGGTATTTTGCCTCGCTGTTTAGGATATGGATGCGCAGACGATGCTGTATCAGGGCATAGACAAGAATTCCGAGGAAAAGCGGCTCAAGAATCTGTAAAAAATCTCCGTACTCGTCCATCTCGGTCAACAGACCGGACCATTCAAAGATATTACAGACGTGATCCAAAAGAAACAGGGCAAGGATTCCAAGCAGAATAAAGAACACATCGTTATAGATATACCGCTGGTATTTCCAAAGAAGAATTATCCCGAATGACAGGAGTACGAAAAACAGAGAAGTCAGCGTAAGAATCAAAATGGGATTCATGGGTTCTTCTCCTTTTGATAGCCAATCTGCCAGCACCAGAGGAGAAAGAAGATTGTAAACAGCAGAATCGACAGGTGTTCAAGAAGATTCATTACGTCATACCAGATATACCCCTCCAGAACCGTAAAAATCATGCGGGCCAGATAGCAAAGAAAACTAAGAATCAGCAATTTCCAGCCGTTTAACTGAAGAATAGATTTTCGGTTGGACCAGAAGAAAATTCCGATTCCTACTGTTATCAGGAGGGTGATGACTTCATTTTTTTGAAACACAGTTTTGACCTTTCCAGATGTCAGATCCTTTATTGTTGATCCGATTCTATTTTTTTCCTGAAAAAGCCGGGGAGGTCCCTCTTAGTTTTAATATCATAATTTTGTATAGATTGTTTCCAGAATGCAAGAATTTTTTTCGTTTAATTTTGAAGATTATTGACCTATAGTAGTCGCTATGGCGAAAAGCCCATTGAAATTTTTTATAATTGACGGTCATGCCCATATTTATGCGGCTTATTATGCTCCAATGCGTCCTTTAAGCAGCCCATCCGGAGAGCCGACCAAAGCAGTATTTGTGTTTATCTCGGCTTTGGCAGGGCTTTTGGAGAAAAAAAAACCGGATTTGCTGGCAGTAGCAATGGATTCCAAGGTTCCGAGTTTTCGGGTGCAAATGTATCCGGATTATAAGGCGCACCGGCCGCCAATGCCGGAGGATATGCCTTCCCAGATTAACCGGATAGAACAAATCCTCGATGCCCTGAATATCCCGGTTTTACGAAAGGATGGTTTTGAGGCCGATGATATAATCGGAACGCTTGCCGCCCAGGCCTCCAAAGCGGATATTCACACCTATATTTGCTCTAAAGACAAAGATATGCTTCAGTTATTGGATGAGCATACCTGTACATTTGATATGAAAACCGGTCAGGCGTTTGATTTGAAATCCATGAAGGAACAGATGCGCCTGACGCCGGAGCAGTTTATTGATGTATTGGCTTTGCAGGGCGACGCCTCGGACAATATTCCGGGCGTTCCGGATGTAGGACCCAAAACAGCTCTCCAATGGATTCAGGAATATGGATCTTTGGAAGGTCTATATGCTCATGCCGAGGAGATCAAGGGTAAGCGGGGAGAGAATCTGCGGAAATTTAAGGAGCAGGCCTTTTTAAGCAGAGAATTAGCGATTATCAATCGACAAGCGCCGGTTCAACTGGACGAAAAGGCATTTGCGGTAAGCCCTCCTGATAAAGATCGGCTGGCTGGGTTATTTACGGAGCTTGGTTTTACCCGTCTGTTGAGTCAGTTTGATCTCAAGCCGCCGCCGAAGCCGGAAGAAAAAAAAGCGATTTCTGCGTCTCTTTTTTCTGAGCCGTTAATGACGAAATCTGAAGAACAAAAAAAAGAGAGAAATTATACGCTTGCAGATACACCGGAGAAATTCGAGGCATTTTATAAAGAGTTCAAAAAACAGGACCAGTTTGCTCTTGATACAGAGACGACCTCGTTGGATGCGATGCGTGCAGATCTGGTGGGGATGAGTTTCAGTTGGCAAAAGGGAAGGGCCTGGTATCTTCCAGTACGAGCGCCGATAGGGCAAAAGCATCTGGTATTATCCGAGGTACGTAAAAAGGTGGCTCCGGTATTGGCTGATCCAAAACGATACAAGATCGGCCAAAACCTGAAATACGATATGATGGTTCTTGAAAATGCCCAAATGCCTGTAATTTTGGCGGACGGTTTGTGCTTTGATACGATGGTCGCTTCGTATGTACTGTCGGCCGAACGGTCCAGTCATTCGATGGATTCGATGGCCCGTGATTATCTGGGGATCGATCCAATGCCCATCGGCTCTCTAATTGGGAAAGGGAAAAATCAGATCTGCTTTGATCAGGTGGACACGGCGGCCGCATGTGAATACGCAGCGGAAGATGCAGACGTCACCTGGCAGTTATACGAATATCTGTCAGCCCGGTTAAAAGCCCAGCCGCCTCTGCGAGAACTGTTTGAAACCATTGAGATGCCGCTGGTAAAAGTACTGATGCGAATGGAGGTTAATGGGGTTTCGCTGGATGTTAAACTGCTGAAAGAGATGTCGCATAAAATGGGCAAGATTCAGGATCAGCTTATCGATCAGATCTATGCTCTGGCGGGCGAACCATTTAACATCGATTCTACCAAGCAGCTGGGAGAGATCCTCTTTGACCGGCTTGGACTGAAAAGCATCAAATCGGGCAAAACTCAGCGAAGCACGGATGCCGATGTGCTCGATCAGCTATCTGAACAACATGCGATTGTGCCGCTGCTGATCCAGTATCGGCAGATCGAGAAACTCCGCAATACCTACACGGACAAACTGGGGCAATTAATCAATCCGAAAACCGGGCGGGTGCACGCGTCTTTTAATCAGACGGTGACGGCGACCGGCCGGCTGAGTTCGTCTGATCCGAATCTGCAGAATATCCCGATCCGCACGGATCTTGGCCGACAGATTCGCGCAGCGTTTGTGCCGGCCCAAACGTCGGACTGCATTCTCAGCGCGGATTATTCTCAGATCGAATTGCGTCTGCTGGCGCATTTTTCCGGCGACCAGGCCCTGCGGAAGGCCTTTGAAGAAGATCGCGACATTCACCGATTTGTCGCCTCTCAGATATACGGACTGCCGATTGAGAAAGTGGATTCCGAGATGCGATCCAAGGCCAAGGCGGTAAATTTCGGGATTATTTACGGGCAGGGGGCGTTCGGACTGGCCCGCACGACGGGCATATCGCAGGCGGAGGCCAAAAAATTCATTGCCGATTATTACGATCGTTACAAATCGATTCGGCGATTTATGGATCAGGCGATTGAACGAGCCGGAGATTTTGGGTATGCAGAGACGATTCTGCATCGCAGACGAAAGATCGAGGGGCTGACCAGCAAAAATTATAACGTCCGCTCTCAGGCCCAGCGACTGGCGATCAATACGGTGATTCAGGGATCGGCGGCGGACCTGATTAAAGCGGCGATGATCCGGATTCAGCGGCGGATTGAGGCGGAGGATTTGCCGATTCGGATGATTTTGCAGATCCATGATGAGCTGGTTTTTGAACTGCCGAAAAACGAGGCCGAGGAGCACGGCCGCTGGATCAGCCGCGAAATGTGCCAGGCGGTCAAACTGGATGTTCCGATGAAAGTGGATGTGTCGATTGGATCCAGTTGGCTGACGGAAGAAATGTAAGAAAATTTCTTGCTTTTTTGCGGGGTTTTGATACAGAAACTGCACTTTCCAAAAAAAATAACAGTTAACACCGCTCTTTAAAATACAAATTTGCAAATAAAAATGGCTCATCCTTGCCGATGTTTTGAGTAGCAAAACAAAAAACAGCAGGAAAGGAGAGCCCATGAATCGCGAATGGATTTTTCCAGACAACTGGCAAGTTCTGGTCGTGGCGCTTTGCAGTGTCCTTCATCAACGCTGTGCCTGGCGACTGGCGGTTCTTGTAGCCGGAATCATCTTTGCCAAGGGACGCAGAACGGTGACCAGTTGGTTCCGCTGTGCCGGCATCGGCCGGCAGTATAAGGCGTTCTATTATTTCATCGGCTCGATGGGCCGAAAAACTGAAATTGTTGCAACCATATTGTTTGAATGTATGGTACAGCTTATTTACAAAGATCAGAGCAGGGTTTTGATGGGAATCGACGATACCCCTACCCCGCGGTACGGCCCTCATGTGGAAGGCGCCGGAATCCATCACAATCCGATTACCAGCCCGGATGGCGCCAAGTTCGTCTATGGCCATATCTGGGTCACGCTGTCGGCCTTGTTCCGTCATCGACGCTGGGGAACCATCGGATTGCCGCTGCTGGCTAAAATGTATGTCCGGGCCAAGGATATGGCCAAGGTGCCGAAGGATTATCATGTACCCTTCAAAACCAAACTCCAACAGGCGGCCGAACTGGTGCAATGGGCTTATACTTGCTGTAAAC
>JAKJEN010000069.1 GCA_022705405.1 Planctomycetota bacterium
CCTGAAATTCAACCGTAAAATTCAGTTCATGGGACGCGATATCCGCGCCGATGAACTGGCCGCACAGATCAAGCCGGAGGACCGCAAAGAAATCCGCATCGGCGATTTGAAACAATGGTATTTTACCAAAAGCATCCGTATTCCGGATGTGAATCATAAGGTGCGAATCGTGATTTTGTGGGCCAAAAAGAATGACAAACAAGCCAAAAAGATGTTGGTCTGTAATCAAACCCACTGGGATATTATTCGTGTGCTGCAGGTGTATCGTTGCCGCTGGGCGGGTACTGAGCGCTTCCATCGGGACGGCAAGCAGCATTTGGGCATGGGCGAATGTCAGCTCAGGAACGGCCGTGGTCAGACCCGCCACATGTATCTGGTCTTCCTGGCGCACAGCGTCTTGATGCGTCAATTGCGGCAGGGCCGTGCGTGTGAGTGGGCACGGGAACGTCTGACGACCATCGGACAAGCCTGCATGACGGTATTGCGACAAACCCTTAGTGATACAATCGAGTGGGTCATCGAACGCATCGAAGGCGATAACTGGGATTTCGGTCGTATTAAGTTCCAATTGGCGTTACCTTAAAAATGCAAAACTTCAGTCAACTAAGCAAAAAAAGATGGATATTCGAATGAAAGGGCAACTCAGTTTCGCGACCAAGCTTTTGAAGTAATTAAAGGATATGAATT
Source organism: Planctomycetota bacterium (assembly GCA_022705405.1). Lineage (GTDB taxonomy): Bacteria > Planctomycetota > Phycisphaerae > Sedimentisphaerales > Anaerohalosphaeraceae > JAHDQI01. The sequence continues at coordinate 688 of JAKJEN010000069.1, forward strand.
TCCTTCAAAATAGATATACTGCCGCCGGTTTTAAGGGGTATTTTCAGTAGCAGTAATTGACTGGAGTTTTTAAAATAACAGAAACCGCTCCGGCTGGAACGGTTTCTGCAATTTTTTTCGATCCCCAATTTTAAAGACTTTTTCTGCGATTCAGCCATCCGACCAGCAACGAGCCAACCCCCGCCAGAAGAACCGCTCCCGGTGCCGGTACCGGGCTGACCATCACCAATTGATCCTGGGCATAGCCCGAATAGATCCCATTGCTTAAGGATGTCCACAGCGTCGCTACGCGTACATTCCCGATACCCATTCCGTACCACTCCCCGCCCTCGGCGACTGCCTGCTCGGCCAGCAGAACATATGAATTCTTCTGACCGATCAAACGCGGGTTGCTGAACTCAGCTTCGATGTAATGAATAGCGTTCTGCAGTTTATTTTGGTCTGTAAATCGGCTGTCGCCTTCGATAAACCGTGTGAACAGGAAGGCCGTCCGTTCATCCAAAGGATCGCCGCCAAAGGCGGGCTTAAGCGGGCCCTGTCCGTAAATGCCGCCGGCCCAGTCCATTCCTCCGCTGATTGCATCTGTGCCCAGCGTTGCATAATACGAATGACCCGGGCTAAACGTCTCATGGTATTCGAGGCAGAAAGTACTCAGTACTGTGCCGGAGCTGTATCCGGCAAAACCGTCTTCCAAGATTTGCATCGAATACGCCGGGGTTGAATCATTGAGCATTTTGATTGTCGGGCCTGCAACAGCCAGCGTACCCAGTCCCAGCATCGCACAAACACATAGTATCTTTTTCATCACACTCACTCCCATTTATAAATTGTTTTTCTCTTCACTTAATGAACTGTCTTTACTTCACTAAATATACTGGATCAAAGGAGACAAAAGACGAGAAAAAACAGGATTGAACGGACGTTTTTAGTTTTTTTCGCCGTCCTTTAACAATTTTTACAGACTATAATGTTTTTGCGGTCTGTATCGATTTTCTTCGCAAAAAGAAAACTGATTTTATCGGTTCTACTTAAAACTGCCGCAAAGGCCTCCGTCTTTTTGATAAAATTTTTCTCTCCCACATTTCAGAATCGGGGCAGGACTTGCCGACAGAAGACGGATGATTGGCGAAAAAAATTTTTCTAAGCATCCGATAAAATCTTAGAGTATATCTTTATAGCGAAGATTATATGGAAATTATGAAGATTTTGTGAATATTTACTTGAGCGCAAATCTTCTTTTGCATATACTATAACAAAACAGACACATTGTTGACCCATGGGGGGCCAAGTGAATTCTTTTTACAACATTCTGTTCGATGCCTTCAATCGCCCTGCAAAGGCGATCAGCGGGTTGTATGCGGCCATCAACTCGGACATCCGCCAAAAAGCAGTCCGGGCCGTTCTTACACATAGCGCTAATCGCGCTGCCGCTGCTCTAAGCGGAAGCCACGTTGAAAGATATCTCAGCGAAAACCATCGCTATTTGGCTAATTCCTACCAGGGACTGGCCGTGATTCAGGCCGCCCACCTGCATTCCTTGCGGATTCTTGATAAACTTCAGGAGATCAAGCAACTGGCGCAGAATGCATCTGACGGTCTTTACAGCCAAGACCAACTCAGCCAGGCACAACAGAAATTTAGCAATCTGATTATAGAAATCAACGCTCTTGCCGCACAGACGCATCCCGGCGGATTCTTTATGCTTTCCGAGACTGCCTTTGGGTCTGTTGGAATCCAGGTGGATCGCAACAAAAAAATCGAAATCGACAGCATGGATATGACTGCTGCCGGGCTTGGACTCACTCAATCTCTGGATCTGAAGGCCGATCCTGATGATGTCCTGGCTTCCGTTCAGATTGCCATCGAAGAGGTGACTGCGTACCGGCAGCACCTGATCGAATCCAGGGTCGCCATCGAAGAGTCCATCGACACCCTTAATAATGAGCGGGAAGCTATTCTTCCTGCTCTTATCACGGTTGGAGAAAGTCGCTCGGCATTGAATACTGTCAGAGCATTGGCTGTCGCCCTTGAAGAAAGCAGCATTTTGTCCATTGCGATTCAGGCCCGCATCGAGTCTGATCGGGTAATCCGTCTGTTGCTGGGCCAAAAGAAGTAGATCTAAACCTCAATCCTGTCGCAAGAGTCTTTCAGTACAATAAAATTGCATAGCTTCATCACAGCTGTATTTGGTAAGGCACAATAACCAAATTTCTTCTTGATTCTTGACCTGCCGTCATAATTAGGATCGCCTAAGCATCTCTTAGAAATATTACAAAAAACCTGCAAATTTGAATCAGATCCTTGTAAAACCTCTTTTTTTATGGTATATCCATTATGATAAGGACGGATATATGAACAGGTTATATAAACCCTTTAATCACAGGATTTAACATGGCTCAGACGCTGACATATAAAATCCTCCAGCAGCATCTGGTCGAAGGACGGCTCCAGGCCGGTCAGCCCATCGGCATCCGAATCGATCAGACGCTCACTCAGGACGCTACGGGTACGACGGCTTTTCTGCTGTTTGAGTCCATGGGAATGGCCCGTGTACAAACCGAACTGTCCGTCAGTTATGTGGATCACAACCTGGCTCAATTCGGCCCGGAAAACCATAACGACCATCTCTATCTCCAGAGCATTGCCCGAAAGGTCGGCGTTTATCACTCGCGGCCCGGCAACGGGATCTGCCATCAGATCCATCTTGAACGTTTCGGCCGACCCGGAGCTACTTTGCTTGGCAGCGACTCCCACACCCCCACCTGCGGCGGACTGGGCATGATCGCCATCGGCGCCGGGGGGCTGGATGTTGCGTCCGCCATGGGCGGCGGGCCTTTCTACCTGACCTGTCCCAAGGTCATCGGAGTTCGCCTGACCGGCCGGCTCCACGACTGGGTTGCCGGCAAAGATTTGATCCTGGAACTGCTTAAACGGCTGACCACCAAAGGCAATGTGGACTGTGTGATCGAATACTTCGGCCCCGGCACAGAAACCCTGACTGTGCCCCAGCGAGCTACAGTCACCAACATGGGCGCTGAGTTGGGAGTGACCACCAGCATTTTCCCAAGCGACGCCCTCACGGAGAGGTTCCTCCACGCCCAACGCCGCGGCAAACAATTTCAACAACTCAGCGCCGATCCGGATGCCCCATACGATCGACTCATCGAGATCAACCTTTCTCAACTGGCCCCTATGGCCGCCTGCCCTTCTTCGCCTGACAATGTGCTTTCCGTTGAAGAGATTGCAGGCCGTAAAATCGGTCAGGTCGTAGTCGGCAGCTGCACCAACTCCAGCTACACGGATCTGATGATCGTCGCTGAGGTACTCAGGGGGCGCAAAGTCGACCCCGGCATTGAATTTGCCGTCGCCCCCGGCAGCCGTCAGGTTCTTGAAATGATCGCGCGAAACGGGGCTTTGGCCGACCTGATCGCCGCCGGCGCTCGCATTCTTGAAAGCGGATGCGGTCCTTGTATTGGGCAGGGGTTTTCCCCTGCCGACAATGTAGTCACTCTTCGCACTTTCAACCGCAACTTTGCCGGACGCACCGGCACCAAGGGCGACCAGTGCTATCTGGTCAGTCCGGAAACCGCGGCCGCTTCCGCTATTATGGGAGAGATTACCGACCCGCGCAATCTGAAGGAAATAGTCGGCATCAAGTACCCGCAAATCAAATTGCCCAAAGAATATCTCATTGATGACAGTATGATCGATCCTCCGTTGCCTCCGGATCAAGCCGGATCGGCCCAGGTCCTCCACGGACCGACTATTGTCGTGCCCGAAGCTGCGTCTGCTCTGCCGGACTCTCTTTCCGGGCAAGTCCTCATCAAATGTGCCGACAAGGTGACTACGGATCACATTATGCCCGCAGGGGCCTTCCTCAAGTATCGCTCCAATGTCCCCGAATATTCCCAATATGTGTTTTATATGTTCAACGAAAAAGACAAACCCACTTTTGCCCAGCGGAGTCTGGAGCTTAAAAAACAGGGCATTGCGGGCATTGTTGTCGCCGGCGAAAGTTACGGCCAGGGCTCCAGTCGCGAACACGCCGCCCTTTGTCCAATGTATCTGGGCGTGCGTGCGGTTCTGGCCAAGTCCATCGAACGGATTCACAAGGCCAACTTGATCAACTTTGCCATTGTCCCCATAGAGTTCGACGATCCGGCCGACTACGACAAAATCCGGGAAGGAGACCATCTCGAGATATCCGACCTGCTGATCGCTATCCGCGACAAAGAGGATCTCCAGATCCGCAATCGGACGGGCAATGTCTCTATCAAAGGCCGTCTCAACCTGACCCACCGCGATCGTCAGATCCTTCTGGCTGCAGGGCTTCTGAATTTCGCCAAAAAAAAGGCCATGCCCTCATGACCGGCAGGCCTTATACAATTGTCCTTTTTGGAGCCGGCAAGGCCGAAGAAAACAGTTCGCTCTTTCAGTTGGCTGAGCAGCTTGGACGCCTGCTGGCTGAGGCCGGTTACGCTATCGCCAACGGCGGCTATGGCGGGACGATGCTGGCCTCTGCGCGAGGCGCCGCTTCTGTTGGCGGATCGGTAATCGGCGTCACCTGTCGGGCCTTCGGCAGAAGCGGTCCCAATCCATACATCACCCAGGAAATCTCCACCGCCGATCTGTCCGAACGGCTGGCCAAACTGATCGAACTGGGACAGGCCTATCTGGTCCTGCCCGGCGGTACCGGAACCCTTTTAGAACTGGCCGACGTGTGGGAACGAAAAAACAAGGGCTTTGCAAACACCGATAAACCGATTATACTGATCGGCGAGTTCTGGAAAACCCTGGCGGACAGCATCGCAGAAATTGACCCGCGTGCCGGTCGATGTATACACATCGCTGCAGATCCCCAGCAGGTTCTGAATATACTCAGCGAGACGCTGATATGAAATGTCGAAAAAACATATTGATTATCGCCTTTATTGGGATCTTTCTGCCGATAGTTCTTCTTGCTGCTGATTCAAATCTTCTGCTGCCCGAAGGGCTCGAATTTCGGCAGGTCGAAGGAACTGCCCGCCTCCACGAGCGTACAAAGGCCTGGCGTTTTGTCACTGCCAAAACCCTTTCCGAAAGAAAACTGGCCGTCCCGGCAGGAACCGAATTGACCATTCTTCCCGGCAAAGGTCTGGACAAGATTATCGCTTACGCCGGAGAAGGTGTGTCCGTGCCTGTCCGTATTGATGCGATCATCACTCAATATCGAAAAACCAATTTCCTGTATCTTTTTGACGCCGTTCCTCTGACCGCTGTCGCCCAGGCATCCACTCCGACCGAAACGCCCGTTTTGCCGAAAGAGGACGCGGCCAACATCCTTCGTATGGCCGCAGATCCTAACCAAACCTCGGTTATTCCGCCTCAGATTCTCCAGCGGATGCTGCCGTCCCAAAGAACCGACCTTGCCCGTATGGAACAAAGCGCCCGACAAACAGAATCTGTCAGCGACACGGTGATTGTCAGCCGAACAGGCCGATTTATCCGTCGCCCAAGCGGTTCTGAGTTTATCCTTGACGGCTTTGGCCGCAATATCTCCGGAAGGTCCTTTGCCCTTTTGCCCTGCAAGACCCTTGAGCAGGTCGAAAAACAAATGGAACAGGCCCTTGACAGCTATCGCTACCGCGTCTCCGGTGTTGTCACCACCTTCCGCGGCAAGCAATTTCTACTTCTCCAGGGGGCGGTTCGCACGTATACTCATGGAAACTTTACTCCCTGATTCAGCCGGACTGTTGCGACAGGAGAAAACAGTGTGAACCAATCGCTTGATCAAATCCTGATGTTCGCCGACCAGTCGGATTCCCAGGCACGTATAGAGGGCCTGCTGCGCGAGCACTCCATGCGGTTCTTCCTTGATGATAAAAAAGAACTGGCAGACTCGGTTCGTCAGATCGTCGCTGATGTCGGCCGGCGAGGCGATCCGGCTCTGACTGAATACTGCGAAAAATTTGACCGGGTTCAACTTACACCTGCTGAATTTCGCCTGTCTTGCCAGGACCTCCAAACAGCCCACAAACAAATAGACCCTACGCTGCTTCGATCTCTCCGCCGCGCCATCGCCAATGTCCGCAAATATCAGACTGAAATCTTTCTCAGCGGCAAAAACACCCATCCCGGGATCCGCTATCTGCCGCTGGAGCGGGTCGGCCTGTGCATCCCCGGCGCCAGCGCCCCCCTGCCCAGCACGCTGATAATGACGGCCGTGCCCGCACAGGTCGCCGGCGTGAAACAAATCGCTGTCATCTCCCCCCCGCCATAAAGGCAGCATCCATCCGGTCATCCTCGGTCTCTGCTGCGAACTGGGTATTTCCGAAGTCTATCGCCTCGGCGGAGCGTATGCCGTGGCGGCTCTGGCCTATGGAACTCAATCTATTCCCAAAGTCGATAAAATCGTCGGCCCCGGGCATGATGTCGTTCAACTGGCAAAAAAAGAGGTGTACGGCCTAGTCGATATCGATTCCTTCGCAGGCCCCAGCGATGTCCTGATCGTTGCCGATGACACGGCCGATCCTTCCTGGGTCGCTGCCGACATCCTAAGCCAGGCCGAACATGACCCCGGAGCAGGAATCCTCGTCACCGACTCAGAACAATTGGCTCGAAGGGTGTTGGCTCAGCTGAAAAAACAGGTTTTGATGCTTGATCGCGCTGAGGCAACTGCCAAATGTCTGGCTGCTTATAGCGGAATTTTGGTGTTTGATTCGATGGATAAAGCCATCCAATGGGCCGACTGCTTTGCTGCGGAGCATGTCCAGATTCAATGCGGCCGACAAAGCCGCGCCGTTGCTCGTCGTCTTGTAAACGCCGGCGCCATCTTCATCGGTCCTTACTGCCCCGTAGCCGTCGGAGACTATTGGGCAGGTCCCAGTCACACGCTGCCCACCCGTCAAACCAGCCGACACTTCAGCGGGCTGACCAGCAACGACTTTGCCCGTTCGACGAGTATCATTCAGTATTCGCAAAAGCAATTATGCCAAAACGCCGACCACATCATCCGGCTGGCCAAAACCGAGGGCCTCGACGCCCACGCAAAAAGCATTCAAAGACGCCTTAAAAAATAAGATTGATCGGCTTCCCGAAGTAAATAATTATCTGATCTTCCGATACAGCTTAACCCCAAGCGGCTCGTAATCTTCTTGGATCTTTGCGCGCAGAGGCGCAAGATTCGGCGTCACGTGGAGAAGGCCTTTTTCATGATCCGAAAAATTGCCGAAAAGCAACCCGCCAGCCGCCATCGATCGATGAATATTCTCATATACGATCAGCGGGTTGAACACGTGCTCCAATACCTCATTGGCAAGACAGATCGTATGCGCAGGCAATAATGGATATAGATTTTCGCTGCTCACAGAGAGTACTTCATAATTGACTTAGATCGTTCTGTGTAGAGATCTTTTTTTGAGATACCCAGAAAGCGCCAAACTGTAAAAAGTCACTTATTATACATAGCAAATAATGCCGCAAATATTATATTTATTTTTTTCTTGACTTTCTTTTCTGTGTTTTGTATCGTACAAGAGGCTGATCAATCGGTCTGGCGAAAAGATAAAAGGAAATTCAATCTATGAAGGCCAAAAAGGGATTTACGTTAATCGAACTTCTGGCGGTTATCGCTATTATTGCCCTTTTAATCGGGATCATTTTGCCGGCCCTGAAGGCAGCCAAAATACAGGCCCAAATGGTTATTTGCATGACGAATCTAAACGGCCTTTCCAAGGCATGGATCGCCTTCCCCAACGATAATAACGGAAACCTTGTTAACGGCAATGTCCCTGTTTATACCTCCGGTTATAACATCTTAAACCATCAAAACCCGCCACCCTATTGGGTAAGTCCCCCGCAGGATGAAAACTACATCTATACCGGAAGCCCTACGCAATCTCCCGGCCCTCCAACTCTTGAGCAAAAAAAGCTGGGTATTATACGAGGAGATCTGTTTCCCTATATCGGCAATGTCGAGTCATATCGGTGCCCCGGCGATCTCGGGAGAACCATGGTACCGAACTCCCAAAATCCTCACCCAGAGAATGTCAATTACCGCAGCTACTGCATTTCAGACATGATGAATGGTTGGAATCCCACCAAGGATCGGCGTGTTGCCGCCAAAATCACGCACATCCTCAATCCTGGAAACAAATTTGTCTTCGTTGAAACCTTCGATCCGCGCGGCTGGCTGATGGGAGGATGGCGATTTGTGCCCGAGAGCGCCCCGCCTCAGAGCGATACGTTGACGATGTGGCATAAAAAACGCAGCGGTTTCGGATTTGCCGACGGCCATGCCGAAATGCATACCTGGACTGATCCGGATATTATCCGGTCTGCGGAAAACCCGAATGTGGATTGGTTTTCGTACACAAACGTCAACTCGGATGATTATAAATTTCTTGTGCGGGGATATATTCCCGTACAGTCTTCCGCCAAACCCTGATGAAATAAATCAATTAAGGTTGCGCCCCGATCGGCGCCAGTCGAAAAAATACCACATCATGTTTATCTGCGGCGCCGTTGTAATCCTGTGCCGTTGTTCCGAGGTCCTTTTTATTCCAGATATCCCGAACCTTGTAATCGCCTTTCAAAAATGACAGGTCTTTCCAGACGATCTTGATCGCTGCGTCCCGATCCTGGCAGTTGAGTACGCACACAGCCCACTGCCCATCTGACAACTCCTTGGCCCATACCTCCCGGCCGGTTTCCCGACTGAACCGAAAGCCCTGTTTGCCCAGCGGATCCTGATCGACGGCTATTGCCTCGCGATCCGTCAGAAGATCTCGAATCTCCGAAGACATCCTGCGGACATCGTTTCCCGCCATCAGCGGCGCTGCCAGGATACACCACAAACTGAAGTGCGCCCGCGACTCGGCAAACGTCAGCCCCTCGTTGCCGACCTCCATCATATCCGGGTCATTCCAGCCATCCGGTCCGGCGAAAGATTCCTTGCCGACCTGCATATCCAGGATCGTCTTCCAGCCCATCGACCACTCACGCTTGCAGTCCCAGCAGTCGGCGATATCTCCGGTCGTTCTCCACAAATGAGCAATCGGCGCCGCCCATTCCCATGGACTGTTCTGCCCCCACTCGCACATGCTGAAAACGATCGGCCGACCAGCTGCAAACAGTGCGTCTCGCATCGTCTTATATGTCTCCTGGGCATTGGCTGTTCCTGTTTGGCACCAGTCATACTTGAGATAATCCACGCCCCAGGACGCATACATTCGCGCATCGGCAAACTCATAGCCCCGTCCTCCCGGATACCCGGCGCAAGTCTTTCTCCCTGCACAGCCGTAAATGCCGAACTTAAATCCTTTCTCATGTAAAAAATCTCCCAGGGCCTTCATTCCGCTGGGAAATTTAGCCGGATCTGCTTGCAGATTTCCCTCCGCGTCGCGTTCCTTTGCGCTCCAGCAGTCGTCCAAAACAATATATCTATACCCGGCATTAAGCATCCCGTTTTCGATCATTGCCTCGGCCGTCTCTTTTATCAAGTCCTCGCTGATATCTCCTGCAAAGGTGTTCCATGTATTCCATCCCATTGGCGGAGTCTTTGCCAAACCCTCAAACTTTTGAGCTGCGGCCGTTATCGACAGACAAGCCAGCAGAAGAAAAAGCATACGGTTCATAGGTCGAATCCTCATACAAAACATTTCCAATAAGGTTATAAAATCGCTGCGTATCCCAAGACAGGCAACGCTCTTTCAAAGGGACTGGGTGGAATTGCGGACGATCAATTCACAATCCACCACCGTCCGTACCCGCTTGGACGACTTTTCCTTTCCATCCAGACGATCCATCAGCAGGGTTACCGCTTCGATCCCGATCTGACGGGATTTCTGGCGTACCGTCGTCAGGGAAGGATTAATAATCTGCGAAAGTTTTGTGGAGTCGCTGTAGCCGACTACCGACAAATCCTTTGGGATCCCAAGCCCCATGTCGGCGGCTACTTTATATATCTCAAAGGCCACCCAGTCGCCAAAGGCAAATACCGCCGTCGGTTTTTTCTCCAGCAGCCGTCGAATGGGCTCTTCGATTTCTTCCTCGATATCCGATCCGATCTGCAGGATAAACGCGGTATCCGGGTAGGCCTTAACGGCCTCTTCAAAGTACCTTCGGCGAAGTTTGGCCCATGTCCATTCCTGATGTCCGGCCAGGTGAGCAATTCGTCGATGTCCCAACTTGTACAGATGCCTGGCTACCAATTCGGCTCCCAGCCGTTCATCCGTGACAACCGAATCCGAAAAATCCAGATCATGGTCAATCGTGACTACCGGAAGATTTCTGGATTTCAGATCATCCAGATGAGCCCCGTATACCTCGCTGACTCGAGGCCAGAGAATCACGCCATCGACACGGCGGTCTATCAGTCGGTGCATTTGCTGAAGCATAAACGCTTCTTTTTTTTCTTTCGACTGAACGTGACGATACTCCTCCCACAGCATAATGCCGGCGTAATCATGCTCTACCAGCGTATCATGAATGCCTTCAATCACGCGGGCCCAGTGTCCATCATAAGGCGGCACCATGATTCCGATGTTTCCACTGCGGCCGGTCTGGATGCCCTGGATCAAAAGGTTCGGTCGATAATTGAACTTTTGGGCGCACTCCAGCACCTTGGCGCGTGTTTCATCAGAAATTTCTCCTTTGTTCCGCAATACCCTGGAGACCGTGGATATGGATAAATTGGTAGCTGCCGCAATTTGCTTTAAACTGACTTGTGATCGTTCTTTCATAAAAAACCTGCTTTACCTTTCCCTCTGGATTCTATAAAAAAACTATTTAAGAGTAGATATATCTGCATTCAGAGATCTTTACTAAAATTGTAAATAAAGACCAATTTTCCCGCAACTAAAAATTCGGACTTATTGCCAGAGAAAGTAATGCAATAAAATAAACTTTGTTATTGTTTTGTAAGTCTATATATCTCAGTATATTATAAAAATATTATTTCTTTAAAAAAGTTTAAATAATGAAAAAAACACTTGTTTTTTTATCAACCAAAGTAAAGTTTTTTTGCGGCAATAAACATTTCTGATCTGATTATAAAAGGGCAAATACTTACGCAAATATTTAATTGAGTTTTTTGTTGACTGATCTGACGATGTTAGACTATAATCAGATTATATAAGTAGAATTTACAACAGAGCGATTTGAAATTTTAACGGTTTATACAAAACGTAACAAGCAATGTGAAAGGGCTCTTGCCATGAAGAGAAAAACCGGTTTCACATTAATCGAATTGCTGGTGGTGATCGCAATTATCGGTTTGCTGCTTTCGATCATTCTGCCTTCCCTGAAAATCGCCAAAGACCGTGCGATGGAAGTCTTGTGCGAGAATAACATCCGACAGTTCAGTATAGGAATGAATGCCTACTGCAATGACAATGACGGGACTTTTCCGGATGCCGAAGACTGGTTTTTGTTAGATCTTGTACGAGTAAGCAGCGGAGGCAAATACCCAGACAATCCATCCAGTCTGCTCAATTTTAATTGTGTCTGGCATAATGACCAGATCATTCCGGACGGTCTTATTGTCAGTTATCTTTCCAATGATGATGTGCGCGTTTGTCCTGCTTTTAAGCGAATCGCCCTGACGAAAAGCAGATGCGCTCAAGGGGCGCCCACTCATAATCCGAATATTCCCGTTGTACCGCAGTTTAATTATACACAAAATCTTTTCCTGGGGCCATTGGGAAATACCAGAGCCTCGTCATTTGTCCGCAAAATTACACAGGTCAAATCGCCTTCCCGGGTTTTCGCGTATGGAGAGGAGAATCCCTATAATATTCCAAGTTCAAATCTCAGACCTTACTACGGTACTTTCACAGTCAAAGTTTCCTCACAAACTCCGGTCAACGATTGTCTTTTGTGGGTGATCGCCCCAGGCGGGGCCAAAGCAGAGATTGACAGAGTCGGCAGCAAATATAATTATCCGCCGATTTTTGTCGACTGCCTTGCCAGCTATCACAGGGCCAAAGATGCAGAGGGACTGCTGGGATATTCCAAGGCGGTTTTTGTGGACGGTCATATTCAAAACGTTGTGCCTGAGGAATCGCTGATTTACGCATGGCCGTTTTAAGATAAACACAAGTTGCTTTTCCAATCTGGCTTTGTAAAATAAAGTTTTTCTGTCATAAATGAACCGTAGGAAGCAGAAGACGAGAAATCGGTTTTTGAACTTTCTTAAAAGGTAAGATCCTGCTGTGCCGTTTTTTTCATAGGATTACAAACTCAGAATTGTTGACATGAATGAGCAACTGATAAAATTATTTCGCAGCCATGTTCGACAGGAACTGAACGAACATATTATCCCGTTCTGGCTCAGGCATCTGATCGATGAGAAAAACGGCG
>JAKJEN010000006.1:0-395 GCA_022705405.1 Planctomycetota bacterium
CCTTGAGGTATTTATCCATCAAGACGGCCAGCACCAGAAACAGACAAACCAGACCGATCGTCACCCAAGTCAGAAAGTCGCCGGTTTTGGACCCCAGCAGACTGGAGGCCCCCAGTCCGCCGAACATCGATCCGACCCCGCCGCCTTTTCCCTTCTGGATCAGAATGACCAAAATCAGCAGCAGCGCAATGGCGATAAACAAACCCACAAACACATTCATCAGAAACGTAAGCTTTGCCAGCGGAAGCATCATACTTATTTACCCTTTATGCAGAAGTTGGTTTTCATTTTGGTTCAGGCAACGGTTTTAACCATGGCCGCAAAATCCTCCGCCTTGAGACTGGCCCCGCCGATCAGCAGGCCATCCACATCGGGCTGGGCCATCAGTTCGGCGG
>JAKJEN010000006.1:418-43264 GCA_022705405.1 Planctomycetota bacterium
CCGCCGTATTGGATCCGCAGCGATTCGGCAAGAGATTGGCTGTACATTTCCCCCAGCAGTTTGCGGATCATCGCATGTACCTCCTGGGCCTGATCGGGCGTGGCGTTTCGGCCGGTGCCAATAGCCCAAACCGGCTCGTAAGCGATGGTGACGGCCTTGACCTGCTCGGCGGAAATGCCCTCTAAGCCCTTCTTGATTTGATCGGCTACGACTTCCATCGTCCTGCCGCTGTCGCGCTGTTCCAGCAGCTCGCCCACGCAGAAAATCGGGAGCATGCCGCTTTGGATGGCGGCGCGGATCTTTTTGTTGATCAGGGCGTCGGTCTCGCCGAGGATATGCCGCCGTTCGGAGTGGCCGAGAATGACATAGACACAGCCGCAGTCTTTGAGCATCGCGCAGCTGATCTCGCCGGTAAAGGCGCCGTTGCCTTCAAAGTAAACGTCCTGGGCGCCGACGGCAATATCCGAAACGGTAAGCGCAGCGGCCACGGCCTGAAGGTAAACAAACGGAGGGCAAACCGCCACATCCACGGTATTGATCTCGGCCAGATCCTGAGCCAGTGCGGCCGCCAGATTTACTGACGTCACGCTGTTGGTGTTCATTTTCCAGTTGCCGGCAAGAAACGGTTTTCTCATGTTCTGCTCCTGTTTCCTTTCTGTCATTTCCACTCTTTTTGCTATAGGACGGTCTTGCTGCACGGAAAGCTGCCCAGGATGGACAGCTGAAGACAGTGCTTTTTGGCTTCTTCAAGGGCCTTGCGAACATTTTCATCCTGCTTGTGCCCGAGAAAATCCACGAAAAAATAGTATTCCCATTCGCGTTTTTTATTCGGACGCGAGCCGATATTGGTCATGTTGATATTGTATTCCTTAAAGACATCCAGCACATCGACCAGAGCGCCGGTTCGGTGGGCTGTGCTGAATAGGATGATGGTCTTATCGTCGCCGGTGGGTTGAGAATCCGCTTTGCCGATGATCAGAAACCGGGTGATATTGTTGGAGACATCTTCAATATCGGCACAAAGAATTTTAAGACCATAGATCTCCGCGGCGATTTCCGAGGCAATCGCCGCCGATCCGGATTCTTCGGCCGCCAGTTGCGCCGCCCGGGAGGAAGAGGCCACAGGGATTGTCTTGGCGTCCCGAAACGTGGCGGCCAGCCAGTTGCGGCATTGGGCAAAGACCTCCGGCTGGGAATAGATCTTTGTGATCGCCGACATCGGGCAGTTGGCCATCAGATTATGATGAATCGCCATGTGCACCTCGGCGCAGATCAGGACATCGGTCTCGATAAAGGCGTCCAGCGATTCGCGAACGCCTCCGCCGGCGGAGTTTTCAATGGGTACAATTCCAAAATTGCAGTGACCTTTGCTGACTTCTTCAAAGATGCTGCGAATGTCGGCCAGCGCTTCATAATCGACGCTTTGACCAAACTTTAAAATGGCCGCATTGTGGCTGAAGCTGCCCTTGGGCCCCAGATATCCGATCCGCATGGCCTGTTCCAGAAGGAAAGACCCGCTCATCAGTTCCCGCCAGATGGCATAAAGAGTCTTGTCCGGCAGGGGGCCTTTGTTAAGTCGGGATATTTTATCAAGAACGGCCTTTTCGCGATGGGGCACATAGACCGGAACCTCTCCGGCCTGTTTGAGTTTGCCGATTTCTACGGCCACTTGCGCACGCCGACTGATCAACTCGACGAGCTGTTCATCAATAGAATCGATCTGTTTTCTCAACTCATTCAGTGCCATTGCAGGCGATGCTTGTTTCCTTGCACTGTCAGGATAGATTATCTCCCTATGCACAGAAAGGCCTTAATTACCATATTTGACAGCTCTCGTCAACGAAAATGGCGTGTATTTGCTTGTCTTTGCATAAAATTCGGCGTATTTTTTAGCGCATAGGAAAAAATTATGAAAAAAATACTATTCTACACGATATTTAAGACCCGTTGGGGCTGGTTTGGGCTCTGCGGAACTCAAGGCAGTCTGGTTCGAACCTGTCTGCCTGAAAAAAACAAAGAGAAAGCGACGCGCGCTTTGTTATCCGGGCTGGATAAACCGCAAAATGATCCAAGATTTTTCAAGTCTCTGCAGGACGACATAAAGCTATATTATGAAGGATCTTATGTTGATTTTAGATCGGTTCCGGTGTGCCTGGATGGATTCACGACGTTCCAAAAATCTGCTTTGCTGAAGTTAAAAAACATAACCTATGGTAATATAATCACTTATAAAGATCTTGCCAAAATGGCATCCCGACCCAAGGCATCTCGGGCAATCGGCATGGCAATGGCTAAAAACCCTCTTCCTTTGATCATTCCCTGCCATCGAGTAGTTCGAACAGATGGGGCGTTGGGAGGATTTTCCGCATCGGGAGGCATCCTGACCAAGCAAAAAATGATTGATCTGGAAAATCAAAAAAGCAGCGAGGTTAAGGAAATCCTGATCCTTATCAACGAGTGTAATACGACCATTCTATAAATTCCGTTCTGATCGCGGCAAGACCGGTCAAAAAATTTTTGTCGATAACCGGCCTTGCGTCCTATAAGGTCGGGCTTCAGTCGCAACAGGGCAGGATGGTTCAAAAAATACGAAGGAACATCAAAAAAAGAAGGCGCTTTTTGTTATAATATCCTTTTCATCTATTTCATGAACAAAACAGTGACTATGGCGGGTGATGCAATGCAGTACAAATACCATACAAAATCAGGCAGTGTTTATGTCCGCACGGTGGACGCCTACGGCGACACCTGGGATAAATTTGACAAAGCGGGCCAGTCCGTCTCTTTGGCTGGAGCCATCCACCTGACCCGAAAGCGGCTTCAGGAAATCGTCACGGACTATCCGGTGACGGCGCTGGTGCAAACCACCATCCTCGGTCAGAGCGTGGCTCGTGAATTTTTTGATGACGTCAAACGGGAAGGGTCAAAAACAATTCCGGAAGGCGAAGAATCCGCTATTTTCTTTCTGATCGACCGCGGGGAGGGCCGCTGCAGTTTGGGCTACAGCAGCCGCATCGAAAAGATTGAAGTACTGGATCAGGCAGAAAAACCTGAAGGCGTTAAAATCAGATACTAAATCCGCCGGGCATTGTTTGACCTTTTGATTCCACAGAGTCCGGCGGTTCGCTTTTGCGGCAGTGACAACCCGTTTTTTTACACCCCATTTAGAGGCACAGTTTGAGAATCTCTTCAACCTGAGGGGCGCTGATGTTCTGGCGCTCTCCCATGATAGATCCGCGTTTGGCAAAACGATCTACAATCTTCTGTGTGTCGGCCTGTGTAATCTTATAATCGCCCAGTCGGGTAGGCATATCGATTGAATGGAAAAACTCGACGCTTTTTTCAAGGGCGGCGCGGGCCTGAAAATCCCGATCCCCGCTTGTAATATGCCATACGCGGCGAGCCAGTTGGGCCAGTTTGTCTTTTTTGTTCTCAAACTGATGCTGCCAGAGGGCGGGCATCACAACAGCCAGAGACTCGGCGTGGTCAAGACCGAAAAAGGCCGTCAATTCATGGCCGATACTGTGTGTGGTCCAGTCTTCCACAACCCCGCAGCAAAGCGACCCATTGAGGGCACAGGCGGCCGCCCACATAAAACTGGCCCGGCTGTCGTAATCCTGTTTCTGGATCACATCGGGAGCAATATCGATCAGGGTGCGGAGTACGGCCTCGGCCTGGCGATCTTGCAAGGGCGTATTGACGCTGTAGGTGGCGTACTGTTCCAGTACATGGACAAAGGCATCAACAAGGCCGTTGCGCAACTGTTTTTTCGGAAGAGAATAGGTCGTCTCCGGATCGAGGATGGAAAACAGCGGATAGACAAGCGGATGACTGAAAGGCAGTTTTTCCTGCGTTTCTTTTCGTGAGATTACAGACCCGCAGTTCATTTCCGAACCGGTCGCCGGAAGGGTTATCACATCGCCCAGCGGCAGGGCTTTTTTGATTCGTATTCCGCCGGTAGTCAGAATACCCCAGGGATCGCCTTCATAACAGGCAGCGGCGGCGATGAACTTTGTGGCATCGAGGACCGACCCGCCGCCGACCGACAAGAGAAACTCGATCTTTTCCGTCTTGATCTTTTCGATGGCCCGTAGACAGGTTTCATACAGAGGATTTGGTTCAATCCCGGAAAACTCGACAAAATTCCTTCCTTTCAGGCCGCGCAGAACCTGGTCATAGACGCCGTTTTTTTTGATGGACCCGCCTCCATAGAGGAGCATTATCTTTTTCCCCTTAGGGATAAATTTGCCGACTGTAGGAATTGTTTTTTTGCCGAAAACGATGCGCACGGGGTTATAAAATTCAAAATTATTCATTTTTTTGTCCTTTCATCTGTTGCTTTACTGAATGGATTCATTATCCAAGATTGTCCTTTCTTTGCAAGAAAAAGCCATTTTAACATAAAAATTGACATAATGCGATTATATCTATAAACAAAGTCTGAATTTATTTATAAAAATTCTCTTCCTTTCGCCTAATAACCGTTTTTCTTGTTGCAGCGGGCTTTGGTTTTTTGTAAAATCCTTCGTTTTCGCAGTACGCTTCTGTGCACACACAGGGGCCTGCGCGAGACAGACATGGAGAATTTGGATTGTTTGACGCGCTGACGAGTAAATTCAATGGGATCTTTCATTCGCTCTCCGGCCGCGGCCGCATCACGGAGTCGAATGTGTCAGACGCTATGCGCGAAGTCCGCAAGGCGCTGCTGGAGGCGGATGTCAATTATCACGTCGTCAAGCAGTTCTGCAAGGATGTACAAGAGGCGGCCATGGGGGCGCAGGTCATCCAGAGTCTGCGGCCGGGCCAGGTTATGATCAAGATCGTCCATGACCAATTGGTCAAACTGATGGGGCCGGTCGATACCCGGATTTACTACGTCTCGCCGGGGCCTACGATCATCATGCTGGCCGGCCTGCAGGGCTCCGGCAAAACCACGACAGCGGGCAAACTGGCTAAATACCTTGTATCCAAGGGCAAGCGGCCCTGTCTTGTCGCCGACGATCTCCAACGGCCGGCGGCCATTGATCAGTTAGAAACGCTGGCGCAGCAGATCGAGGTGCCGATCTATACCGAACGGATAACCGACGCGGTCAAAGTCGCTCGCAAAGGCATCGCTCACGCCAGGGAAATCGGCTGCGATGTAGTGGTTCTGGATACGGCCGGACGTCTGCATATTGACGAAGAGATGATGACCGAGATCGCCAATGTAGCCAAGGCCGTCGCGCCTCATCAGATCTACCTGGTCTGTGACGCGATGACCGGCCAGGATGCGGTTAACTCGGCCAAAGAGTTTAACGACCGGCTGGAACTGGACGGGGTGATCCTGACCAAACTGGACGGCGACGCCCGCGGCGGGGCGGCTTTAAGCGTCAAGGCAGTCACCGGCAAACCGATCAAGTTTATCGGAGTCGGCGAAAAACTTGATAAACTCGAAGAGTTTCATCCGGACCGGATGGCCGGACGAATTCTGGGCATGGGCGATGTGGTGACGCTGGTGGAAAAGGCCCAGGAGCAGTTTGATGCCGAGGAGACCCAGAAAATGCAGGCCAAGATGGCCAAGGGCACCTTCGGTTTCGATGATTTTTTAAAGCAGATGCAGGCGATGAAAAAAATGGGCGGCCTGGCCAGTATGCTCAAGATGATCCCCGGGATGAGTCAATTGGGCCAGATGGATCTGGACGATCGGGAGATCAACCGGATGGAGGGGATTGTCCATTCGATGACGCCGCAGGAACGGCGCGACCCGGATTTAATCGACGCCTCCCGACGTCGGCGGATCGCCCGGGGCAGCGGGCGGGATGGGCAGGAAGTGGCCGCCCTGATCAAGACCTTTAAACGCAGCCGGGATCTGATGAAGTCGCTTTCGGGCGGCGCAATGGGCGGGCTGAAAAGTCTGATGACCGGAAAACTGGATATTTTCGGGGCCATGAACAGCGGGCGCAAGGTCAAACAACGATCCAAGCGCAAGCAGCAGCCCCGCAAAAAAAAGAAGCATCGGCGATAAAATGCAGACCGGGATGTCCATTGATGAGTATCTCAAGACGCTGGAGCGTTTTGTCGGCGACCCATACGGGGCACAGGTGCGAGGCCATTTTCGAAGTCTGGACGGGGCCGGCGAACTGGCGGTTTTGCAGTCGCCCAGTCGGGATGAGTACGAGCAGCTTTGCCGGGCGACAGCGATTATGACAGCGGCTGAAAAAGACCGCGTCGCCGATCTGACAGAACAGCAGATTATGCGGATTGCAGAGGATGCTCAGGCCGATCCGGCCCTGCTGGCTATTTTCTTAAACGGCTATGTGCTGATGAAAAATAAAGCCGGAAACAGCAAAAAGGAAAAATAAGAAGTCGTCTGTCAAAAGCGGATAGATCCTTTTTATATATTTTGTGATTGCAGCAAACTTTGTTTTACGGACGGCATTGGGCCGGCCGTGAAAATTGACTATAAAACCGGAAAGGAACCAACATGGCAGTAAAAATCAGAATGACGCGGATGGGCCGACGGCATCGCCCCTTCTACCGCATCAATGCGGTAGAGTCGCGAACGCCCCGTGACGGCCGAATTCTGGAAAAACTGGGCCACTATGACCCCATCGAAAAAGACGCCTCCAAACAGGTGGTGCTGAATACCGAGCGTGTGCAGTACTGGCTGGGTCAGGGCGCAATTACCTCCGATACCGTAGCCCAGATTCTTAAAAGACACGGCATTGCCTGCCCGAGGTATGAAGAAAAACTGAAACGGCGTCAGCGCGCTTTGGAGATTGCCCGCAAGGCAGGGCGACCGTTTACCAAGGCGGAAAAAGAGGCCGCCAACAAGCCCGCTGAAGAACCGAAGTCGTAAGCGGCTGCCATGATGCGAATCGACGTTTTGACCTTGTTTCCGGAGATGTTCGACTCGCCCCTGAGTCATTCGATTCTCAAGCGGGCGCAGGAGCAGGGCGTCGTTGAGATTGTTCTTTCAAATATCAGAGCGTTTACAACCGACCGCTACCACAAAGTAGACGACAAGCCCTACGGGGGCGGGCCCGGGATGGTGATGATGTGCCAGCCGGTGTTTGACGCCTGCGAGCATATAATCGGCCAGCACCCGGAGCCGGGCCGTATGATCTTGCTGACCCCTCAGGGCAAGCCGCTGACCCAGGAGATCGTCCGGCAGCTCAGTTGCGAAAAACGGCTGATCCTGATCGCCGGACGTTATGAGGGATTCGACGAGCGGATCCGTCTGGGTCTTGGAGCCGAGGCGATTTCCATCGGCGACTACATTCTGTCCGGCGGAGAGATTCCGGCCCTGGCGCTGATTGATTCCGTTGTGCGCCTGCTGGAGGGGGCGCTGGGCGATGAATGCTCGGCCGCTGATGAATCCTTCAGCGGCGGACTGCTGGAGTATCCGCATTATACGCGCCCGGAGGATTTTAGAGGGATGAAGGTTCCGGATGTGCTTCTCAGCGGCAATCACAGCCGAATTGCCCAGTGGCGCAAAGAACAGCGCATAGAACGAACCCGCCAGTTGCGTCCGGACTTGTGGCAGCGCCTGCAAGAACGCTTAGATGAAAAATCATAATTATAAGAATTATCAAAAAGAAAATTTTCAGGAGATACATTCGTGAAGAAAGAAGTTGCAGAAAAGAAAATCGCCAAAGAGACAACCTCGTATCTGGACCTGGTAGAAAGTAAAAGCGCCAGGAAAAAGGTCCCCTATTTTGAGATCGGGGATACGGTAGATGTCCACTGCAAGATTGAAGAAGGCGGCAAGACCCGCGTTCAGATTTTCAACGGTACTGTTATAGCCCGCAAGGGACGGGGCCTGAACCAGATGTTTACGGTCCGCCGGATGGTTGGCGATGAGGGGGTCGAGAGGACGTTTCCGATTCATTCGCCCCATATCGTGGACGTTCGGCCCGTCCGCAGCGGCAAAACCCGCCGAGCCAAACTGTATTATCTGCGCAAACGCAGCGGCAAGAGCGTACGACTTTCCAGACGGCACAGCGATCATACCACCATCAGTTAACAGAAGGGGCCGCCGCTATGTTGATGCTCTGGGGTCGCGGCCGTCAGCTGGCGGATCCGAAGCGTCTGGGCCGATGGGGCCAGCGCCAGGCGGAGCGATTCCTGCGCCGAAAGGGATGTCGAACCATCGCGCGAAACTATGGATTTCGCGGAGGCGAGATTGACCTGATTGCCGCCGATCAGGGCGGAGCGGTAGTCTTTGTGGAAGTTAAAACCCGTCGCAGCGAGGATTACGCAACGGCCATATCGGCCGTAAACTTCCAAAAGCAGAAAAAAATCATCCGAACCGCAAAGCGCTTTCTGGGCCGATACAAACTCCCGGATCGCCCTTTGCGGTTCGATGTGGTAACGGTCATCCTTCCGCCGCAAGGCCCGCCCCTGATCCGCCACTATCCGGGGGCTTTTCGACCAAAATAATCATTGCGCAATACCAACTTTCCAGCCGGCTTTTTACTCCAGATGTACCACCTTTTGCTTGCGGTCGGCGGTCAGGGAGGTATTTTTGATCAGATCATACACGACTTTGGGGCGGCCGATCTTTTCAAATTCAAAAACAGGGCTGGTTTCATCCGTCGTAAATAATGTGATAGAGCCGATCCCCAGAAGACAATCCAGAAAAGATCGGCGCATCTTTATATCAATCACACGAAACATATCGATATTGTCCACCTTGCGGCCGAGCAGGCCGCGGCTCCATTCGATGCGGTCGGCGCTGAGGTCATAGCGAATGCTCTTAAGACGCAGAATCTTATAAATTATCCGCAGGACGACCGCCACCGCTATGGCCAGGCCGATCAGGTGCGAAATCTGCGGGATAACCTCCACAATCTGCGGCGGCCAGTGCATCTCTTGCAAATGCCTTTGCGACACAGACAGCAAAAAAACGGCAAGCGCCATAAACACAACAGCCATACAAACCGTTCCTGTTAACCCCAGCAGAGAAGGCGTCACCGGCAGGACGGCTGCGGTCAAAACAGGCAGGGCCTGGGAATCCTTCGACGAATCTTCAAAGAACGAAGAATTATCTTTTTTTTCGCAGCGGCTTACTGCATGGCGGGAGACCGGAAGGTCCTGGTCATCATTTAAAAATTCCTTGCAATAGCGACACTTGACCGCGTCGGCCAGGATCTGCTCGCCGCAATAGACGCACTGTTTTGTTCTTCGGACAGGTTTCAGACCAAACCCTTTCAATGCCTGATTAAGATAATCGGACGAAGGCGGTCTTTCTATTGAAAAATGCGTTTTTTTGCTGTATCATCCATAGATCGGATCCTAAAATTCAATTTTTTAATGAGGTATGTATGGCCCTGCCGATTGTGGCGATTATCGGCCGTCCCAATGTAGGAAAAAGCAGTCTGCTCAATTCGATTGCCGGGCAGATGATCAGCATCATCGATCCGACGGCCGGGGTCACCCGCGACCGGGTCAGCGCCATTGTCAGCTTTGAGGATCGCTATTTTGAATTGATGGATACCGGCGGTTATGGGATCGTGGACAGCGACGCCCTTGAAAAACATGTCGAAAATCAGATTTTTCAGGCCATCAGCAGCGCCGCTCTTGTGCTGTTTATGGTGGATATTCGCGAAGGCCGCACACTGCTGGATCAAACCATCGCCGCCTTGCTTCGCAAACAGAATCTGCGGGTGATTCTGGTAGCCAATAAGGCCGACAGCCCCAAGCAAATGTCCGGAGCCGGCGACTTTGTTTCGCTTGGGTTTGGGGAGCCGATCTGCATCTCCGCCGAGCAAAAGATCAACCGGACACAGCTGCTGGAGCGAATCGTCAAAGAACTGGAGGATCTGCCGAAGGAAACCCCAAAAGACGCGGTCATGAAACTGGCTCTGGTAGGCAGGCGCAATGTGGGCAAGAGCACCCTGCTGAACGCCATCGTCGGTTCTGAACGGATGATTACCAGCCAAATCCCCGGCACCACACGAGACGCGGTGGATGTGCGGTTTGAGAAAGACGGACGCTGTTTTGTGGCGATTGATACCGCCGGGGTGCGAAAGATCGGCCGGATGAAGAGCGATATTGAATATTACAGTTTTACGCGGGCCGCCCGCAGCATCCGCCGGGCCGATGTCGTGCTGCTTTTACTGGACGCCTCAGAGCCGGTCTCTTCCGTGGATAAAAAACTGGCCCGTCTGGTTCAGGATGAATTCAAACCGTGCGTGCTGGTCTTGAACAAATGGGATCTGGTAAAGGATCGCGCCCATTCACAGGATTTTGCCGAATATCTGGACCAGGTCCTGACGGGCCTGCGTCATGCCCCGATCGCTGTCACCACGGCGCTGGAAGGAAAAAACGTGCAGAGCTTGCTGGATCTTTCGGCGGGATTATTTAAACAGGCCTCTACTCAGGTACCGACCGGCAAACTCAATAAAGCCGTTAAGATCATTGCGCAGGAACAGGCCGGCGGGCGCAAACGCCACAGCAGCCATCCTAAAATCTATTACGCAACTCAGGTGGCTGTGCGTCCGATCTCCCTGCTTTTGTTTGTCAATCGGACTTCGCTGTTTGACAGTACCTACCGGCGTTATCTGATCAATCGGTTTGGACAGCTGCTGGGGCTGGAGGAAGTGCCGATCCGCCTGCTGCTAAGACCCAAAGGCGCCGACTCGGCCGGACAGTCACAATAAGATACAGCCCTGCGAATTTTTTTTCGGATTGTTTACGGGGCAGGCGGCGGAGCCGGATTAATCGGTACCAGCCGCAGCCGAACCTGGCTGGGCGGGTCGGGGGCCCGAATCAGACCTTTGCGCACCATCTCCGGCGGAAAGTTATAGATCACTGTCCGCGGCGGAGTCTGCTCCAGATTCTGATCGCCGTTGAGAACCTGAATCAGCAAATGGTAGGGCTGCTGCTGATACAGGGTCTTGGCCTCCTGAGTAGAACGAAAATTAATGGTCTTAATATCGTCGATCAACTCGACGCGATAGGAACCGATCAGTTCCGGCGGCATAATAAATCCGATTCGTCCGGGGTTGGTCTGGAAGACCTGGGCCTCCAGGGGCATCGCATCGGGAAGGCGAACCAGAACGGTCTGGGCTGCATATTGTTTTTTGTCGCCGGGTCCAATCACAATAAGCGGGCGCTCGCGCACCGGCCGAGTGCGGGCGTTTTCAATCTGCTGGGCAGACAGGACAACCCGGGCCTCTGTCGGCCCGCCGTCTCGCATATACATCATCACGCGGGCCGGCTCCACGCTTTCGGCCTGCACCTCGGCGCCGCTTTCATCCCGCACCTCGACCTTGACCTCCCGCAGGGTTAACTTCTGAACATGGGCATCGACAAACAGCGGATCGCATCCTATCAGCGTAAGGGCGATATCGCGCGTTTTGATGGAATCTCTGGCCAGTTCCATCACGTCCACCCGATACGTTCCGGTCTCGGTCTGCCCATATTCGGCGGGATCGTAGTAAAAATCCAGACGTTCTTTTGTCGGATCCGAATCGGCCGCCCGCTGCCGCTTTTCCAGATAGGCAATCTGTTTGGGCGATCCCCGAAAAGTCAGTTTTACGCTCAGATGTATCTTATTATCATTGAAGGTGACATAATAATCGGGATCAGCCGCCGGCGACAATTCGATCGAGCCGAACAGGGTGGTGTCTTTTTCCAGGGACAAGAAGGCCCATACCCACATGGTAAGGGTCAAAAAAACTACCGCCGCCAGTTTTCTGGGTTTTCCCATCGCTTTCTATTCCTTCTTTTGACCGGCATCTGAACCGTCCGGCTTTTTTTCAGTCTTGGGCGGGCGGGCGGCCTGGTCCGGCTCGCCGCTGCCTGCCAGCGCCGCATTCAAACGCCGGCGAAGCTGGTCCTCCGATACATTGCGCGTTAATCGGCCGTCCTGGGCGATTGATATGATTCCGTTTTCTTCGCTGACGACAATGACAAGCGCATCCGAACTGCTGGTCAGCCCGATCGCGGCTCTGTGTCTGGAACCCAGTTGTCCGGCTGCGGAAGAGCCGCTTTCCGCCAGGGGCAGCTGGACTCGCGCTGCCACAATTCTGTCGTCCCGGATAATCATTGCCATATCATGCAGGGGCGTTCCGGGATAAAAAATTGTTTTTATCATTTCATTGGTCACCTCGGCATCCAGACGGATTCCGGCCTCGATCAGTTCGCCAAGTCCGACCCGCTGCTCAATTACAATCAGAGCGCCGGTTCGTGTGGCGGCCATATGAGAAACGGCGGTAATGATTTCATCTACGCTGCGCGTCGGATGCGAGCGGAAGCTGGTGGTAAAAATGCGCGCCTGGCCGATTCGGATCAGGCCGCGTCGGATCTCCGGCTGAAAGGCGATCACCGAAACGATTAAAACGGCGATTAAAAACCCGTTATACAGAAAGGCAATGCGGTCCATTCCGAATTTTTCTACAACCAGATTCAGGGTCAGGGAGCCGAATACAAGAATGAAAATCATGCCCCGAAACAATCGTTCGCCGCGGGTTCCCTCCAGAAAATTCAGAACTGCATAAACCACAAAGCCGATGATACTCAGCTCTGCCAGAATAATGAATCGCTCGTAGTTTGATATACGAAGGATGTACTCAACAATTACATTCAAGGCCTGCTTTCCCTGCTTTTTCGGCCGCGTTCGACCCTGCTTCCTTCTTGTTTTTTAAAATATTATTGACGGTCGCTCTTTCTTTTGCCTTCAGGATTTGACCGCTATCGGGAATACATTGGGCTTAGCCGGGTCGGACGGTCGATCATCAGAATCGAATCCACATCGTCCTGAAACATCAGCCAGTTTGTATAAAGCGAATGATAGTGCCTTCGGTCAACATCCTTTCTTGTTAAACCAGGCGTGTTGCTGCACCCGGCCAGAAGGGCGATTAAAAACGCTGCCAAGCAAAGAATGATCGCCTTGTTTTGTCGCGTGTTTTGTTTCATTTTCTAAACCTGTATATTTTTCCTGTTTTGTAGGCCCATGCCGTATTCGCATTATGGGCAAGGATGTTATCACGCCTGTCAGTTCCTGTCAATTCAAAAAGAGAGGCGAAAACAATTCGCAGAACTGTTTTTTTGTGGTATATAGACGGATTCGCATAACAAATCGAGTAGTTGTGTATTTATATACAAAATGTCTATTATCACGTTTTCAAATATTACCAAGACATATGGACCGGTCTGCGTTTTTGACGGCCTTTCAGTCTCATTCCACCCACGTCAAAAAGTAGGATTAATTGGACAAAACGGGTCCGGTAAAACCACTCTCTTTAAAATGATCTTTGGTACTGAAACCCCGGACACGGGATCAATTGCCGTACAAAAAGACCTAAAAATAGGATATCTCCCACAAGAACCGGATTTTCGGGAAGATAAAACAGTCTTTGAAATCATGCACGACGGGTTGGGAGTGCTTTCGGAAAAACAGCGACGTCTGGAGTCTCTTTCTGAAAAACTGGGGACCCTGAGCGGTTTGTCTTTGCGTCAAACAATGCGTGAATACGACCGGCTGGCCCATGAGATTGAATTAGAGGGCGGCTGGTCTGTCGAGGCGCGTATCCGAAGCATTCTAACAGGTCTGGGCCTTGGCGAGGATCTGCATCATGTTTCCATTCGCACGCTCAGCGGCGGCCAACTTTCTCGCCTGGGCCTGGCCCGCGTTTTGCTCAGTCCGACCGATCTGCTCCTTCTGGATGAGCCGACCAATCATCTGGACTTGCAGGCGATCTGCTGGATGGAGGCGTTTTTGCGCAATTACCCCGGGGCGGTTATTCTGGTCAGTCATGATCGGTTTTTGCTGGATCAGTTGGCTGAACGGATTGTTGAAGTGGATAACAAAAAGGCCTTTTCCTACAAGGGCAATTACACACAACATCTGCTAACCAAACAACAGCAGCAACTGCACCGTCAGCGACAATATGTAAAAAGAAAGAAATTTGTCGAAGATACACTTGATTTTATCGCTCGCAATAAAGACCAGGAAGGCATGCGCAAAACCGCCCGCGGCAGGAAGACCCGCCTTACGCGTCTTTTGAATGAACATCCGGATTTTCTTGAGAGGGACGCCGTTAAAAAAACTCTCTCCTTCCAATTTGACGGCCAGGTCAGCCGCAACGAAAAGATCGTATCGGCCGAGAATCTAACCAAGGGCTTTGGAGATCTTTTGTTATTTAAGGATCTGACATTTACCCTGCAGCGTGGCGGTCGTCTGGCCATTACCGGCCCCAATGGCTCCGGAAAAAGCACCCTTCTGAAGATTCTTCTGGGGGATGTGCCGATGGACGCAGGCCGTGTCGATAAAGGGGAGCATCTGGTTTTTGGGTATCTGGACCAACAGGCCCAAACGCTTGAGCCGGGCCGATCGGTACTGGAAGAGGCGGCCTCGATTCGCCCTGATCTTTCACAAGAGGCCCTGCGCGCTAAATTGGCGGTTTTTCTTTTTCATGGCGAGCAGGTCTTCCAGAAAACAGAAACGCTCAGCGGCGGTCAAAGGAGTCGGCTGATGCTCTGCAAGATCGTTCTTTCCGAGCCGGATGTCTTAATCCTTGATGAACCCACTAATCATTTGGATATAGAGAGCAAAGAGGCCTTCGAGGCGGCCCTTGAAAACTACGAGGGCTCTGTGATCGCTGTAAGCCATGATCGATATTTCATTGATCGGCTTTTTGACGAGCTGCTGGCGCTGGGCCTAAATCGAGAAGGACGCCGGTGTATTGGGACCAATGAATGGATAAACAAAACGGATGCCGAAAAAGGAGTTTACTCGCTCTGGAACGAAATGGTCAACACATATTTAGAGGAAACAAAAAAAACGTCCGCTGTTCCAATCAACTCGCCTGCGGGTCGCGGGAAGGCACCTTCCGCAAAGATTCCGCCTGAATTGCGCCCGTTCAGCGCAAGGTCTATAGAAGATCTTGAAACTGAGATTCTCACGATTGAAGAAGAAATCGGTCAGATTACAGAGCAATACGGACAGGAAAACATCTACAAAGACCCTTCCCTTTTAAAAGATCTGCACAATACCCTAAAGGCCAAGAAGCAGAAACTCGATCTTCTCTACCGTGCTTATACTTGGAAAATAGAAAAAAAATAGACTTCCTTTTATTTTTGCTGTGATCTTCTTTGTAGATAACCTGTTAAACCATCTGTTGCATCTGTGTTTTCTTTCTCTTGATTTACAGCCCATTTCGATCCAGCTGTCAAACCTTTGTTTTTATTCACCCCCTCCAACAAACAAACTCACAGGTTATCCACATAAAAAAGTCTGCTTTTATATTCTTTAAACCAAAGATATATAAAGAGTTAAAGTGCTTCTGTACGATATAATTAACAATTTTGCTTCGGATATGACAAATATCTACTAAAGATAATAAATCTTTATTAGATTATTTAGATTGAACCCTTTAATTTGTCTTAAAAATCGACCTAAAAAACCTCTCTATCCTCCTTAAAAACTCGTTGCAAATCTCCTGTTTTCAGGTACACTAAGGGTTTTAGCGTTTTAGTCGGATAGTCCAAAAGGAGAGTACATTTAGAAAAACAGAGGGCCCTATGAAAGTGACGTTTAACCGAGCGGTTTTTCAGGATGCCTTGGCGCTGGTCGGCAGCATTATCCCAAGCCGAACTCCCAAGCCGATCTTGCAGTGCATTCGTCTGACAGCCGAAAAGAACCGGGTGCGCCTGTGTGCGACGGATCTGGAGGTTGGGATTACGTATCATCTGGATCAGGTGGAGATTGCCGAAGAAGGCGATGCGGTGCTGCCGGCCGCCAAACTCGGTTCCATTGTGCGCGAGAGCATCGATGAGACAATCGCTCTGGAGGAGTCTGGAGCGACGGCCCAACTGATCGGATCGGACAGCCGTTTTACAATCTACGGACATGATCCGGATCAATACCCGATGGTCCCAGGTTTTGAGGGCAAGCCGGACCTTGAAGCGACCCTTGATCAGATTCAGGAAGGCGTCGAGCAGAGTCTGTTTGCTGCAGCCAAAGAAAGTACGCGGTATGCCCTGAACGGGGTCTTGTGGGAAATCAGCGGCAAAAAACTCAGTCTTGTGGCGACTGACGGGCGCCGTCTGGCCAAGTGCGCGGTGTCGCTGCAAAAGGCCGCAACGGCCCCGGAAGGCAAGACGATCATCCCCGCCAAAACGATGGGCCTTTTGCAGAAGTTAAGCGGCGATTCCTCGGCGACCGTATCGGTCCGCGTCACCAACAACCAGGTTTCTCTTGCCTGTGAACCGGTCACGATTACCTCCAATTTGGTGGAAGGCAACTTCCCCAAATATGAGGACATTATCCCGAAGGATTATGAGAAAAAAGTCACGCTTCAAACCGGAGCGGCGTTAAGCGCCGTCAAAAGAGCGGCTCTGCTGGCCAACGAAGACAGCAAGGGTATCAAGTTGGCCCTTGAAAAAGGGCTGATGACCTTTTCCAGCCGCGCTCCGGAAACCGGAGATGCGCAGATACAAATGCCCATTGAATATGAAGGAGAGCCGATTGAAATCGGGTTTAATCCGCAGTTTTTGCTGGATGTGCTGCGTGTGATCAAGGCCGAAACGTTTGATCTGCACCTGGGCCAGTCCGACCGTCCGGGGATGATCAAAAGCGGAAGCAACTTTTTATATATCGTCATGCCCGTAAATCTATGAGCCGAAAGACAGAGCCAGCGTATTTTGACGAAAAGCGTCTGCGGGCAATTTCATGCTGCCCCAAAGCAAAAGAGGAGCCGTCTGTTCCCATTGGAATTGTCATTGAACAGTTCCTGTCGCAGAAGAAGAATCTTTTTTCCAGGGCCGGCCAAATCAGCCAGGCTTGGGACGCCTCGGTGCCTTACGACCTGCAAACT
Organism: Planctomycetota bacterium; assembly: GCA_022705405.1. Classification (GTDB taxonomy): domain Bacteria; phylum Planctomycetota; class Phycisphaerae; order Sedimentisphaerales; family Anaerohalosphaeraceae; genus JAHDQI01. The sequence continues at coordinate 17,224 of JAKJEN010000006.1, forward strand.
CACTGCAGACCGGCAGGACTCCAGGGGGGCGTTCTGACCGTTGAGGTCTCCTCCGGCCCGTATCTGCATCAGCTGCAGATGCTCAGCGGGCAGATTTTAGAGGATATGAAGACCCGCTGCCCCCGTTGCGGCCTGAAGGCCATCCGTTTTTTACCGGGAATCATTGAGTCCAGGGAAGTGATGTTATGAGCAACTCTGTTTACGATGCCAGCGACATAAAAATTCTGGAGGGTCTTGCGGCGGTGCGCAAGCGCCCCGATATGTATATCGGAAACCGTCAGGAGGGCGGGCTTCATCATCTGGTTTATGAAGTTTTGGACAACGCCATTGACGAGGCCCTGGCCGGTCGTTGCGATCAGATTCTTCTGCACATTCAAATAGACGGAAGTTGTTCAGTTGAAGACAACGGGCTGGGTATTCCGACAGACATCCATCCGGAAGCGGGCGTCAGCGCCCTGCAGGTGGTGCTGAGTACCCTGCACGCGGGCGGAAAGTTTGACCATAAGGCCTATCGCGTATCCGGCGGCCTGCACGGGGTTGGCGTCAGCGTGGTCAACGCCCTCAGCGAATGGCTGGAAGCCGACGTGTGGCGCGAGGGCAAACACTATCAATTTAAATGCGACCGGGGAGTTCCCAGAGAGCCGGTGCGCGAGGTGGGGCCGTCCTCCAAAAGAGGCACCCGAATCACCTTTCTGCCGGACGAAGAAATCTTTTCTGATATTGAATTTAAATATGACACGCTGGTCAAGCGGGTTCGCGAACTGGCCTATCTGAACGCCGGCGTGAATATTACGCTTCAGGACGATCGCATCCAGAAGAAAGAGGTGTTTCATTACAAAGAAGGCATCCGCGCTTTTGTTCAATATCTGGATGAGGGAAAAACGCCGATTTGTGAGACGATGTATTTTACCAAAGACGACCCGGAATCCGGACTCAATTGCGAGATCGCTTTGCAATATAACGACAGTTATGTGGAAAATGTTTTGGCGTTTGCCAATAATATCCGCAACATTGACGGCGGCACCCACCTGTCCGGGTTTCGCACGGCCCTGACCCGTACGATGAACAGTTATGCCCGCAGCGCAAACATGATCAAGACGATCACTCCTTCCGGCGACGACCTTCGCGAAGGCCTGACCGCCGTGATCAGCGTTAAGGTGCGCGAGCCGCACTTTGAGGCCCAAACCAAGGTCCGCCTGTCCAATCCGGAGGTCGGCAGCTTTGTGGAAACCATGTTCAATGAGCAGTTGTCGATCTATCTGGAAGAAAATCCGGCGAAGGCAAAGGCCATATTGAACAAGGCCCTTCAGGCGGCTGCGGCGCGCGAGGCCGCCCGCAAAGCCCGTGAACTGACCCGGCGCAAGGGAGCGCTGGGCGGCGCCAACCTGCCCGGCAAATTGTGGGACTGTTCCAGCCGCGATACGATTAATACAGAGGTGTTTATCGTTGAGGGCGACTCGGCCGCAGGAACCGCCAAAACCGGACGAGACCGAACGACTCAGGCCATTCTGCCGCTGCGGGGAAAGATCTTAAATGTAGAAAAAGCCCGACTGGACAAAATGCTCGGTCATGAAGAAATTCGAACGCTGATCAGCGCCTTGGGAACTGGAATCGGAAGCGACGAGTTTGACCTGTCCAGGTGCCGGTACGGAAAGGTGATTCTGATGACAGATGCGGATGTGGACGGGGCCCATATTCGCACGCTGCTGCTGACCTTTTTCTTCAGGCAGATGCCTCAATTGATTGAGAACGACAGGATATTCATCGCTCAGCCGCCGTTGTACGAGATTCAAAATAAAGGAAAAAAAGAATCTCAATACCTGATTAACGAGCAGCAGATGAGAAAACAGATGGAAAACCGCGGTCTGGAAGGCACTCAGTTGTACATACGAGAGGAGGGCAAGCCGCCGCGAATCGTCGAAAAGGCGCGGCTGGCTCTGCTGGTCAAGATCTTAAATGACGCCGAACGCAGTATCGGAGTGCTGGAACGGCGGGGTATTATTTTTCGGGAATTTGTTGAAAATTATTTTGACGGAAAGCGGCTGCCGATTTTCCACATTCGCAGCCAGGGCCAGAGCGAATTCTTTTATGAAAAAGACGGCTACGAAAAACGCCAGACGGAACTGGATGAAGCAAAACCGCAGGACGCAGCAGAGACCGACACATCTGAGGAGGAGATCTCGTATCTGTCCGAAGAGCTACATGAGGCGGCGCGACTGAATGAAATCCATGAGCATCTGCAAAAAGAATATCAACTGGATATGCGCGATTTTGTTTTGCGAACGGCCCGGGCGGAGGATACCGAGGACAAGCCCGGCAAGTTTGAGATTGTCGCCGGCGAAAAATCTCTTCCGGTGTCGTCTCTGGATCAGACAGCCGCGATCATCCGCAAACTCGGATCGGAAGGAATCGAGATCAAACGGTTTAAGGGGTTGGGGGAGATGAACGCCGAGCAATTGTGGGAAACCACAATGAATCCGCAAAACCGCACCCTGCTGAAGGTGGAAATGGAGAACGCCGGCGAGGCGGATCGGTTATTCAGCATTTTGATGGGCGATGATGTGGAAAAGCGGCGCAAATTTATTCAGGAGCACGCCCTGGAAGTTCAAAACCTTGATATATAAAGGGCTTATGAGAATCTTCCGACCGCAGGTAGCCAGCCGTTCTTTTCCGGCAGATCCGGTCCAACCGACCAGATTGAGGTAGATTTTATTTGAAAATCCTGACGATAAATCTGACAATAACCGATCATATATTAAGGAAAATATAGATTCGCATAATTTATGCAGTGGAGGCATATATGAACAGGATGGTCATAGCGGGTTGTCTGGCGCTGGTTTTGTGTGTAATCGGCTGCAGCGGGTCCGGAGATTTGAACCGTGTAAATCCCGAGACGTTAAACCCCGAAAAGGAACGCCTGCAGCGGGAAATCGACAGAAAGTTTGATAACGCAGAAGCCCATTACCAGTTGGGAAAGATTTATCAGGGCGAAGGCCTTCTGCAAAGGGCAGATTGGGAGTTTACGCTGGCACTGCAATTTGATCCGATTATGTATAAGGCACAGGCGGCCAAGGTGCGCGTTTATCAGATGATGCGCCAACTTGACAAATCCAAGCTGGCGGCGGAGTTGTATATCAATCAATCAACTGCCTCGGCGGAATCATCCGCCATGCTCGGCCGGGGCTTTCAACAGGAAGGACTGGAAGAGTACGCCCTGACCTGCTATCAGCAGGCGCTGGCCAAGGCCCCCAATTCTGCGGCCCTGCACAAACAAATCGGCCTTTATTATCTGGGCAAGAATGACCTGGCGCGGGCGGAAGAATATCTGCGGCAAAGTATCCAGATCGACCCTTATCAGCCGGAGGTTGCAGAACAGCTCGGCCGGATGGGGGTGGTTATCCAGGTACCGCAGGCCCAGGCCGGACAGACGCCTGCCGGCGGGGCGGAAAACCAGCCATAAAGGATCAGAGACAGACGGAATATCCATAAAAGCAACCCATGAAACGGGTTGCTTTTTTATTAGGACATTGACAGAACCTGGCGACCGATAATATAAACAAAAGATCCCCAAATACTATTTTTGGGTGCAAAAAAGAGACTGTTATTTTAATGTAAAACAGGTATAATTAAAAAGATGACAGGAGAAAACACCATAGATTTAACCCTTGTGATTCCTGTATATAACGAGGAATCAAATCTGGAACCTCTGCATAAAGAGATTGTTGCCGTTTTTTCCGTAACGTCCTTTTCTTATGAAATCATTGCTGTCGACGACGGCAGTTTTGACGGAAGTTTACAAAAACTTATAGAAATCCAGAAAAACGATCCTCATTTGCGGATTATCCGATTTCGCAGAAACTTTGGCCAGACGGCGGCCCTTGCAGCGGGATTCCGACATGCCCGCGGGAAGGTCATTGTTCCGCTCGATGCCGACGGCCAAAATGATCCTGCGGATATTCCGCGTCTTTTAAAGAAACTCGATCAGGGCTATGATATCGTGTCCGGTTGGCGAAAAGACCGAAAAGACAACAAGGTGACGCGGACTTTTCCCAGTCGTGTCGCCAATTGGCTGATCGGCCGAATCACCGGCGTTCGTCTCCATGATTACGGCTGTACGCTGAAGGCCTATCGCGCCGATTCAATCCGTCATATCCGGCTGTACGGCGAGATGCACCGGTTTATCCCGGCGCTGGCCCGTTGGGGCGGAGAGAGAGTAGCCGAAGAAGTGGTCAATCACCGGCCCCGGCTGCGCGGCAAGACCAAGTACGGACTGAACCGTATCCTTAAGGTGCTGCTGGATCTGGTGACTGTCAAATTTCTGGCCTCCTATTCGACCAAACCGATTTATATCTTCGGCGGGCTGGGCGTTGTCTGTATGATCGGGTCGGTTCTGACCGGGGCGACGGTTTTGATTATGAAATACACGTTTCATTTTTCGATGAATCGTAATCCGCTGCTGATTGTATCGACAATGCTGATGACAACGGCGATCCAGTTCGTCCTGATGGGTCTTCTTGCGGAGATCCTGGTTCGAACCTATCATGAATCGCAGGACCGCCCGACGTATGTAATCGAAAAGATTCTGGAACCGTCTGCGGCAGCCCTGCCTCCGGAGGGCTGATTGAATCATGCCATTACGGAAGAGTAAGAAAAGGAAGCCGGCGGTTCCGGCGGCCGGCGAGAAACAGAGCCGACAGGGCGTCCTTCTAAGCGGCGGATTTCTTGTGACCGCGCTGTCGCTGTTTGCGGCCGTCTTTTTTTTCGCGTGGGGAAAATATCTTGAATTCAAGCAACCGGACCCATATGACGGCGGATCGTATGTCTATTCGGCCCAGCATCTGCTCAGCGGGGCGCGGCTTGGGATAGAAGAAATGCCCGCAGCGCAGCCGGGAACGCTGCTGGTCAATATCATCGGGGTGTACTGTGCGGGTTTTCGAGAGACCGGGCCGGAGATCCTGCAAATGCTGCTGCAGATCGGGGCCTTGGCGGCGATGTGGGCCGCGGCCGGCAGATTATTCGGCAGGGCGGCGGCGGTGTTTTCCGCGACGACGGCGGCGATTTATCTTTCCGCGCCTCATATCGCCAAATTCGGCAATACCAAAGAGCAGTATATGATCGCTTTTATGGTGATGGCGGCCTCTTTCTGGATCTTATATGAAAGCAGCGGAAAGGTTCGCTGGCTGTTTCTGACAGGGGTTGGGCTGATCTGGCCGTATTATTTCAAGGCCACCGGACTGACGATTGATATTGCCTTCGGCATTTATTTTATCGCTCGAGGAATCCTTTGCAGGATTTCAGGCAGGCAATTTCAGAAGGAACTGCTGTGGATCATGGCGGGGGCCTGGCTGGGATTGGCGCCGCTGGCGGCGTTTTTTCTTTGGCAGGACCAATGGAAGATGCTGTGGGACAGTTTTCCGGTACTTGTGCTCAGGATTCTTTTGTTTTTGGATCTTTTGGCGGTTGCGGTTATTTATCTGGCGCGGCGTTCCCCTGTCTTACAGGCAGGGCGCCGCCTTCGACAGGTAAGATCTGCGATCTGGATTACCGGGTTTGTTGCTGTTTTGGCTATGACTGCCGTCGGGGCGCTGATTGTTCACGGTGCTGCCGGAAGGGCCGAAGGGGATGTGCAATCTTATCTGTGCGGCCTGTTTTTTATAAAGATTCCTCAGGATATAGTCTTAAACATCGCTTATTACTGGAACCGGGTCTTTCGGGCGGCCGGAACGGAGTCGGCCTATATTGCCAACAGCCGACAGATGTTTTCGTTGTCCAGGCAGGCCCCAATCGTGCTGCGATATTACGCCTCGCTGAGTTTGCCGGTAGCCGCCTCGCTGCTGTCAATAATTTGCGCGGCGGGCGCCTGGGCTTTGGCCAAACTTCGCAAGCGCGGCTCGGCGGAGCTTCCGGAGCGGCTTGTTTGGCTTTTGGCGATGTGGTGGATTCTGGACATGGGATTTGCCTGGATTAGCCCGCATTCCTATGAGCAGTATTATCTGCCGTTGTGTGCCTCGGGGGCGATGCTGGGGGGGTATGCGGTATGGCGTTTTGCCCGTCTTATGAGTTCATCTCCGCGTCGGGTATTGTACTATCCGTTCGCCGCAGCGGCTGTATTGGTGATGGTTGGGATGATCTGGCCGCTTGTATTCGGCTATAAAAAGAGCGCTTATTCCGGAAAACCTTATGGAACCGATCGAAACGGCCGGCCCATTCGCCAGCGCGGATATGTTCAGTCTTTTGCGCAGGCGCGTGCCGGAGAAGGCGCCTGGCAGAAAATCGGAACCTACATCCGGGAACATACGCAGCAAACAGATACGATTTATGTCTGGGGCTGGTATCCGGGCATTTATGTACAAGCCCAGCGGCTGGCGCCGGTTCCAAAGGCCTTTGAATCGGAGATGCATACGCGGCCGCCGGAGGAGATGGCAGGCCAAGTGCGCCGGATGCTCAGGCAGTTTGAGCAGACTCCGCCGGCGTATTTTGTAGATACCCGAAAGCAGCATTTTCCCTTTGATCGCCCGCCGCTGGAATTATGGCCTGTCTTGCAAACCCGACAGGGGGTCGGCTATTTGCCCAATACGGCGGAAACGATCTCCCTGTATGAGGATTCCTATCGATCTCTGTTGGAAAAACAATACGGCGCTTCGGAGGCCGGACGTTTCGATGCAATCAAACCCCTGCGCGATTTTATAATGGCGCATTATCGAATTGTGCCGGAACTGTCCTCGCCGGGTCCGCGCCGCCATACCCTGCTAAAGCGAAAAGACTGAGAAGAACCCCAGATCCGAAGCGGACTGCGGAGGATATAAAATCATTTCTTTTAAACAGTCCGCCTTTTATAATACGTCGAGTATGGCGCAAAAAATCAATCTCTTGATGGTCAATTACGAGTATCCTCCGATTGGGGGCGGGGCCGGCAAAGCGCATCAGGCCCTGCTTAGGGAATACGCTCTTCGGGACGACCTTCGTGTGGATGTAGTCGCTTCTTTCTGCGGGCGCGGCGTTTTGGTCGAACAGCCGGCCGCCCATATTACTCTGCATCGGGTAGGGATCAGAAAAAAAAATCTCCATTACTGGACCAAGCCGGAGGTGTTGGAATGGCTGATCAAGTCCCGCGGGGTATACGACCGTCTGCTTCGAGAAAACAATTATGATCTGGGCCATGCTTTTTTTGCTTTTCCTTCCGGCTGGCTGCACTATCGCTCGGCGGATCGCCTTCCATATATTCTCTCTCTGCGCGGTTCGGATGTTCCCGGCTATAACATCCGGCTGGGGATTGATTATAAACTTTTGTCCGGGCTGTTTCGGCGCATTTGGAATCGGGCCGATGCAATTGTGGCCAACAGCGTCGGGCTGGCCCGTCTGGCCGGACAATTTACGCCGAATCTTTCCATCGATGTTATTGCCAACGGGGTGGATACCCGGCGATATTTTCCGGCGTCCGAGCCGCTGCCGCTTCGGCCGCTGCGGATCTTGTCGGTGTCTCGGCTGATTCGACGCAAGCGGCTTTGCCTGTCAATCCAGGCGGTTCAAAAGGCCCTTGAGTCGGGCCTTGATGTTCATTTTTATATTGCCGGCGAAGGCAACCTGCTTGGCTCGCTCAAAAAAACAGCCGAGCGACTCGGTCTGGCCGAGCGGGTGCATTTTCTCGGCCGTATTGAGCCGGAGCAAATGGCGGAGGTGTACCGTCAAAACCATCTGCTGCTGATGACCAGCAGACATGAAGGGATGAGCAACGCGATGCTGGAAGCGATGGCTTGCGGACTGCCTGTTGTGACTACGCATTGCGAAGGAGTGGAGGAGTTAATTCAGGGCAATGGGATTGTGGTGGATGAACCCAGCCCCGAAAAGATCGGTCAGGCCATAAAAACCCTGGCCGACCGGCCGTCAGTCTATGAGGCGATGTCGCGGGCATCCCAGGACAGGGCGAAGCAGTTCAGTTGGGAGGCCGCAGCGGATCGTTATCAAACCTGCTATCGAAGGATTCTGGAGCACAAAAGGTCCGCCCGCAGGCAGGAGCCGGAGCCATGAACTGGAGGAAGCCCATCCTGAGGATCCTCGCGGCGGCGCAGGGAACCCGAATCTTTCCTTATTATCGGGAAATCCTGTCCTATAAAACAGCGTCGCGGGAAGAAATTCGCCGACGGACAAACGAAAAGCTGCGGCGTCTGCTGCTTCATTCCTGGCGTCAGGTCCCGTATTATCGGGATGTCCTGACCCGCTGCGGCGTTGTCCGCAATGGAACTGTCGAATTGGAACGATTTACGCAGATCCCCCTTTTGACCAAGGAGATCATTGACCGGCAGGCGGATCGTCTGCATTCGGAGGACCATCGTCGGCGGCGATCCTATTCCAACACCTCCGGAGGCAGTACCGGCCGACCTGTTCAGTTCCTTCAGGATAAAAGATATGACCAGTGGAACATTGCGACCAAGTTGTATTTTAACGCCAACCTCGGAAAGGATCTCGGGCAGCGGGAACTTAAGTTGTGGGGTTCGGAACGGGATATCCTGCAGGGAACCGTCGGCCTGAAGGAACGATTGATTAATTTTTTTTATAATCGGCGGTTTTTTAATTGCTATCGTTTTGGGACCGAACAAATCGAGTCGCTGATCCGGCTGAACAATCAATTTAAGCCGGTTATTTATTGGAGTTATATGGAGGCGGCTTTTGAGCTGGCCCGGTATCTGCAAGACCATCCGCGCCCGTTTTATTCGCCCCAATGCCTGATTTCTACAATCGGCCCCCTGACGGAACAGGTGCGGGCGACCATTGAATCGGCCCTGGGCTGTCGGGTTTATAACCAGTATGGCTCGCGCGAGGTTGGGCCGATTGCCTGTCAGTGTACGGAGCAAAAGGGTCTGCATACCTTTCCGTGGTGGCAATACCTGGAACTGATCGATAGCGATAACGGTCTGCCGATTGCAGAAGGCCAGGGCCAGGTTGTGATTACGACACTGGAGAATTACAGCATGCCGCTGATCCGCTATGCGATTGGCGATGCGGCGGCGCTGGATGCAGGCGTTTGTCCGTGCGGCGTGCAGACGCCGATCCTGAAGGAGGTGCTCGGGCGGACGCTGGGTTATTTCAAAAAAGCCGACGGCACAAAGGTTCATTCGCACTTTCTGGTGCAGGCCTTATTTCATAAACGATGGATCCGGCGTTTTCAGATTATTCAGACGGATTCAAACCGCGTGGTATTTCGGATTGAAAGCGCCCGCCCGCAGGAACCGCCGGGCTCCGATCTGGAAGAGATCGCCGAAAAGACGCGTATCTTAATGGGTCCTGCCTGCCGGACTGAATTTGAGTTTGTCGAGTCGATACAACCGACGGCCGGCGGAAAAATGATGTACACCATCTCGCAAGTGCAATAAGGGAGTTTCGACAGTCGTATGATGAAAAGAACTCAGAAAAGAACGGAAAACACGTGAATCGGCAAGGTCCAATCTCGCTCTGCCTGGTTTCGCCCAAGGCCTATCCGCTGCTGGATCCTTCTGTGGAGGCCCCGTTTGGCGGCGCCGAGGTGGATTTGTATTATCTGGCGACCGAACTGGCAAAGGATCCGGAATTTCAGGTTTCGATGGTCGTTGCCGACTATGGCCAGCCCGCCGAACAGGTTATCGAAAATGTTCGCGTTTTGAAAAGTTTGCGCTTTGACGGCAATTTTTTGTCCGGCGCTTTTCAAATCTATCGCGCTTTGCGAGCGGCGGAAGCGGAGATGTATCTGATTAAAACCTTTTCTCTCGGCGTGCCGCTGGTGTACAGTTTCTGTCGGCTTTACGGAAAAAAGTTTCTCTATCGAACGGCTCACCAAAACGACAGCGACGGAACTTATCGAAGGCGGCATCCGATTCGAGGACGAATTTTTGAATTCTGTCTGCGGCATGCCGATGGAATCTTTGTTCAGAATCAATCTGATCGGGATTTGCTGAAGGCCCGCCTTGGCGTGGATTCGATGGTAATTGCCAATGGTCATCGGCTTGCTCCTGCGTCTTTGCAGGATCGCGACTGCCTGCTGTGGGCGGGCCGCAGCGCCGAGTTTAAGCGGCCGGAACGATTTCTGGATCTGGCCCGGCATTTTCCGGAAGAAAAATTCGTGATGATCTGCCGACCGGATATCCGGGATTCCGACTTTTCCCGTCTGCGTCAAAAGGCCCTGGCTCTGTCGAATTTGGAGTTTATCGAGGGAGCGCCGTTTCATGAAACCTGCCGCTACTTTGCTTGCGCCAAAGTATTTATCAATACCTCCGACGCCGAGGGTTTTCCCAATACGTTTATTCAGGCGGCTCAGGCGGAGACGGCGATTTTGTCCTGGCAGGTCAACCCTGACCAGTTCCTGACCCGCCATCAGTGCGGTCTGGCCTGCGGGGGGAACATGGATAAACTGTGCGAAGGGTTGAGATTTCTTCTGGAAAAAGAGCGCTATCTTGAGATTGGACAAAATGGATTGAAGTACTGTCGACAGAATCATGATATTGCGGCGCTGGTGAAGATTTACAAAGAGCATTTATATCGATTGGCGGGCCGACAGCCCAAAGGACCCAGATAGCGTATGTACGAATTCGCCGGAATAAACCGTAAGGAGCAGCCGACGATAGAGGCCATGACCAATCAACTGGCCCGCTGCAGGACAGGCCGAGAAGGGTATATTTTGCGGGACGGCCTCAGTTTAGGGTTTATAGACTCCGCAGTTTTGGACCGCCGCGAACAGCAACCGCTTCTGACGGGCAAGGAAGACCAAACGGTTTGGGTCTTCTGCAGCGGGACGATCTTTAACATTTCTGATTTGAAAAAAGAACTGACTGCACTGGGGCATGACATTCAATCCGGCGCCGATGCCGAGACGCTTGTACACAGCTATCGGCAGTGGGGCATGGAGATGCTGCAGCGGCTGAACGGTCAATTTGCTTTGTGTCTTTTTGACCAATCTGCCCGAAAACTTTTTTTGGCGAGAGACCGTTTTGGATTCAAGCCGCTCTATTACGCCTTTGAGAATGGGCGGTTTGTTTTTGGTTCTCAGTTGAAGGCCGTTATGTACAGCGGCATCGACAAAACGCTGGATGCGGTATCGCTGAATCATTATCTGTATTTCGGTTATATGCCGACGGGGCGGTCGATCTTTCAAAAGGTTTACCCTCTGCAGCCGGCGCACTTTCTGATCTATGATCTGGCCGCCGGCAGGATCGAGCAGATCAATCGATACTGGATTCTTTCCTTTCAGCAGGGCGCGCCTCGCACCGAAGAAGATATTGCCGCTGAATTGGCTGACCGGCTTGGTCAGAGCGTGCGGATGCGGATGATCGGACAGGCGCCGGCAGGGGTGTTTTTATCCGGCGGTCTGGATAGTTCAATTTTAGTGTCGCTGATGCGGGAGCAGACAGAAACAATAAAAACCTTCTCCATCCGATTTGATCGACCGGATTTTGATGAAACTCATTATGCGCGGATTGTTTCAGACCGTTTCCGCGCTGAGCGCCATGAGATCCGGTTTAACGCCGAGCATGTGCGCGATTTGATGGATCGCCTGCCGATTTATTATGATGAGCCGTTCGCCGATCCCTCGATGATTCCCGCCTGGCTGGTCTGCTCTGTAGCCCAGACGCAGACAGCCGTCTGCATGTCCGGCACAGGCGGGGATGAATTGTTCGGCGGCTATCCAAGGCATCGGGAGTTTATGATTCTCAAACGCCTCAACCGCCTGCCGGGCTTTCTGCGAAAGATACTGGACGGCGGGGCGGCTATGGGACGGGGCGGCAAACGGAGCAAATTACGGGCGTTTTTAAGGCATCCGCTGACGGATGAGGTTCTCTATCAAATGCTGCTCAGTTATATGTTTCGGCGGCCGGACGAAAAGACCGCACAGCCGTATGATTTCAGCTCATCGGGCGTATGTTTTGACAAACCGTGCGATCTGGACAATCTGCTTTTTTATGATCTGTTTGACTATCTGCCCAATTGTCTGTTGCCTAAGGAGGAGCGGGCGGCGTCGGCCTTTGGGCTGGAAATTCGCATGCCGTTTCTGGATCCTGAGTTTGCCGAGTTTGCCGCCGCAATTCCGGCCGCCCTGAAGGTGCGCGGCAGACAAAAAAAATACATTCTGAAGAAGGCCTTCCGTTCGGCGCTGCCTGCAGAGATTGTCCGCCGAAAAAAACAGGGATTCGGCGTGCCGATTGCGCATTATTTTCGCAAAGAATTAAAATCTTTTGCTGCCGAAAACCTGTTTTCCCAGACGGCCGGCGAGTATTTTGATTCGGTCCTGCTGGAGTCTTTTTGGGCCCAGCATCAAAGCGGGGTCTGCGACTACTCGCGCCTGTTGTGGTCTGTGATGATGCTTACGCTATGGCATGACCGCTGGATGCGATGAGCCGGCGCGGGCTTCAGCGGGCGTGGGTGCGCAGGATGTCGGCCAGTTTGTCGGCAATCACGCTGACGGAGTAATGTGTCTCAGCGATCTGCCTTCCCAGTCGGCCCATAGTTCGGGCCATAGACGGATCTCTATAAAGCGCTTCAAGGGCCTCTGTCCACTGATCGTTCGTGCGGGCTGCCAGACCGATTTGCCCTTTTTCAAGGACTTGCTGATTCATACCCACCGGCGAGACAATCACCGGAAGACCGGCGGCCATATACTGGAGCATTTTGAAACTGCACTTGCCGCGAGTCCACGGCTGATCCGGAAGAGGCATCAGTCCGACGGACATTCGGCAAAGCAAAGAGGCCTCGTCCTCGGGCGTCCACGGAAAAAAACAGATTTGTTCCGGCCGAATCAGCGAGGACTTCCACGGCTGGTTTGCGATCAGCATTAACCGGCCGTCCGGATGGTTGTCCAGAAATCGCTTCAGGGCCGGTTCGATCATCTCCAGGTATTTGTAGTTGGACCGCAGGCCCGTCCAGCCGATGATGAATCGATCCGCAGCGTCCTTTGGCGGCGGTTGCGGGATATAACGGCGGGTATCGACGGCCGTGGGAAGGATATAGATCCTCCGGCAGTAGCGGCTGTAGTAATCGGCCAGATAATCATTGCCTGCGATGACCGCATCCATTCCGCGGGCGATCCACGGCTGGCCGTATTTGCCGAAAGGTCGGCTCAGCCAGATTGCGTCATCGACATCCAGTATCCTCGGTCGGCGGACCAGACGCTCAAAGGTTGGATAGCCCTGTACCAGATCGCGGCTGATCCAGATCAGATCGGCCTGACGAGAACGGATCAGGCCTGGAATACGCGAAACCATTTTGAAGGGGCTGGGCAGTCCGCAGCTTTCGCCCCAGCGGGGGATGTGTTCGGCGACCTCAATTCCGAAGTTATGCAGGGGCTGGATGTACTGACGGACTCGAAAGCGAGTCGAGGGGGTGTTCAGCCCTCCGGTCAGCGCTGCGATCTGGATGTTGCGTTGTGCCTGCGTCATTTTCTGAGGTTGTGGTTTTGTGGGACAGGTTTTCGTATTGCTCTGCGCCGAAGACCAAAGAGCCGGACAATTTTAGACAGAGTATGACAGCCGACAGATGTGACAGAGGGAAAGATCGTCAACAGATAATACGAACAGCGCACCCGAAAGGCCAGCAGATCGGGAAATTCCTCAAGAATGCGGCGAATCTGCCCGGCCTGTCGCCGATCAAAAAGCATCCCGCGCATCCATCGCTTCAGCTGAACGGCCGCTAACGGTCTAAAGGCCTCCAGTCGTCCCAGTTCGGCGGCCAGTTTCAGGTGCCGCCCGATCAGATCGACGGCGGTTTTTGCGCCCTCGCACTCAACGGAGATGTGCTCTCCGGCCTCCAAATGATAGATGGCCAGCGGAGTCGATAAAAATCCAACCTGCGGATGCCGATAGGCGATTTTAAGCCACAGATCCAGATCCTCAAAGCGGCGCTGGTCAACCGGGAAGCCGCCGGCCTCTTCCAGCAGATCGCGTCGGATCAGCATGGTGTCGGTATTACCTGTAAAACCCGCCGCAAAAGTCCGCAGATAATCATCCAGAATTTGTCCGCTTCCGAGCGTCTTTCGACAGCGCTCCTCCGTCAGGGCGGGCGCCTTGTAATCGCTTTGGCACAGGCATTCGATATAATTGCCGGTTGTCCACAGCAGTTCGGGATGGCGGCACAAATGTTCTGTCTGAAGCCGCAGTTTGTGCGGCAGCCATTGGTCGTCGGCATCCAGAAAGGCGATCCAGTTGCCGGTTGCCGCTGCGATTCCGGCATTGCGGGCGGCGCTGGGGCCGGCGTTGTCCTGGCGAATATACCGGATTCGCTTGCCGTATCCGGAGGCGACCTGCCCGGTGCCGTCTGTCGAACCGTCATCAACGACTATGATTTCGTCGGCGGGTCGCTCCTGCGACAGAACGCTGTCAATCGCCCGGCCCAGCCATCGCTGCCTGTTATAGGCCGGAATCACCACGCTGATTCGAATAGAAGCGGCTGTTTGGGTCATTAGGGAACGCTCGTTTGATTTTTTCCGGAGATTATGTCATTGAGAACGATTTCGATTTTTTCTCCGATCCGGTCCCAGGTATATTCCGCCAGAAACAATTTCCATGCCTCCTCTGCGATAGCCTGTCCCGCGGACGGGTTCTGCAAAAGTCGGATGCATTGATCGGCGAAATCCTCCGGCTCATCCGCCAGCAGGATATTTTTTTGATGACTGACCTTCAGACCGTGTGCGCCGACCCGTGTCGAAATGACGGGACATTTTTTGCTGAATGCGTCGAGAATCTTTAAGCGCGTTCCGCCCCCGAAATGAAGCGGAACAATCATTCCGCACCAGCGAGCCATCTCCAGGGCGGTATTCTCTACAAATCCCAGCATTTCCATGCGCGGATATCGTGCGAAACGCTCAGGATCCGGACAGCGGCCCATCGCCCGAAGTTTCGCCGCCGGCTCCCGCTCCAGCACCTTCGGCCAGACGCTTTGCGCAAACCACTCCAGGCCCTGCCGATTGGGGGTATATCCGATAAACCCGAGAAATCCGAGAATTTTTTCAATTTTTTCCTGCCGGATGGGCTCGGTATCCGGCGGGTTAAATCCGTTGGGAATAACGACTGTCTGGCCCGGCCTTCCAACCAAAGGTCGATCCTCTTCGCTGCAAACCATCAGTCGCGCAAAATGATCTTTGGCTTTTTCTTCCCGCCGCCGCCACTTCTTGGCAAGCAGGGCGGATGCGATTTTTTGCCGGTACGAAGTCGAGGCCCTGCCCATCTGCTGATGCTTGATCTGATTTATATCATCCAGATCCGCAATCGCATTTTCACGGCGGAAGCGGCCGACGGCATTCGCTGTTGTTAAGGTATGAAACCACAGCAGGTCGTGCCGAGCGGCCAATTCCTCAAACGTACGCCGATCTTCTCGGCCGACCCGTTGACCATAAAACCAGGGCCAGTGATAGGCGAGCTTATACAGCGCCGACCCCGGCCAATGAGATGCATTAAACGGACGGGTGGCCAGGATTTGGACAGGCCCCAGTTCTTTCTCTGTTTCCAGAATCCGCTGCGGATCGCAGGCCGGCCCGACATATACAGCCGTCAGTTCAGAATATTTTTTTAACTGACGGCCGATATTTAAAATTCGGTGGTGGGCGCCGATCTCAGGCGGACAGGGCATCAGGCCGAATGTATAAAGCGTTTTTGGCTTGTGAGTATTCGCTGTATCCATAGCGGTTTAGAAAAAGGCCGGTTTATGAGCCGTCCGGCCTTCCTTGTGCACGGGTTCGAATCGACTTTTTAATCCGATTATAAAGCATTCCTGTTTTCGGACACCAGGACCAGATACACTGTTTGATAAAGGAGCTTTTCGAGAACAGTTCTCGGTACTTTTTCAGGAGATATCGCATCTGCCGTCCGTCGCCGTCGGCCATCCTCTGGCCCACCCACCAGCCGAGTATCTGGGCGGCGAATGGTCGAAAACTCTCCGTCATACCCGCTTCATCGGCCAGTTGAAAATGGCGCTGCAGAAATAATTCGATATGTTCGGCCTGCCGATGAAGCGTAAGGATTCTGTCGGCCACACCCAGATGATAGACCGCCAGCGGCTCATAGATATATCCGATTCGGGCGCCCCGATAGGCCATGCGAAGCCACAGATCCACATCGTTAAAACGTTTTTGACCCGGCAGGAACAATCCGGCCTCTTCCAGCAGGTCTTTGCGGATCAGCATAGTCCCTGTCCATCCCATAGCGCCCAAAAGGTGGGCCGCAAAATAACTGTCGAAAATCTCTGCTCCCTGCAGGTCCTCAATCGCCTTGTGTCCTTGCGATTTGGCCAGTTCGACTGTCTGCTTATGATTTCGGCTGCACTGGCAGCGATAAAAATTACCCGTCACCCAGCGCAGATCCGGGCGTCGATCCAGCAGTTCGCTCTGGCGCCGCAGCCGGTCGGGAAGCCACTGGTCATCCGCATCCAGAAAGGCGATCCAGCGGCCGCGGGATTCCTGAATCCCTCGATTGCGGGCGTCGCTGGCTCCGGTATGATCCTGGCGGATATACCGAATTTTATGGCCGTAGGTTTGCGCAGCGGATCCGGTACGGTCGGCTGAACCGTCGTCAATTACCAGAATTTCCTCCGGAACCAGCGTCTGGGACAGAACGCTTTCAATCGCTCGGCCGATAACCGCTTCGGCATTATAAGCTGGGATCACTGCGCTGATTGTCCTTTTGTTTTCTGATTCCATAAATCTATGCTTTTTTTGTATCAACCGCCTAAAACCCGTCAAAGTATAGCAAAATCCATAGAAAAAATAAACTTTGTTTTTGGACGCCAACCGGATCGTTTCTTTTGACAAACCGGCCTGTGGGCGATATACTATAAGAAAGCGGCCGCGCCCTTAATATCGAGCCCAAGGCCGCAATGCCGTCCTGTGCCGTAATTTATCGGAGAGAACAGGTTATGAAAAATCCATCAAGCCATCGCGCCTTTACCCTTGTTGAATTGCTTTTGGTCATCGTTCTGCTGGCCCTTTTGCTGGCTCTTTTGATCCCCTCTGCGGCAAAATCAAAAGAAATGGCTCGTCGTATCGTCTGCGCGAGCAATCAGAGACAGATTACAATAGGCCTAACCCTTTACGCCCAGGACCATGACGGTTATTTGGCCAATTTCACTATGGTTCATGGGCCTAATGTGCATGATATTGACAAACGTTTTGTCGAAATGATGAATGAGAAATATCATGTTCAGGAGGATTTCTTTTTTTGCCCCAGTACGACCAAAGATAATATTCGTTATCGGATGAACTACAACAAATCGAGCTCCGACACATATATTTTAGGATATTACTTTTGGGTGCCGCGATTAAGCGCTCATTATAGTTCACAGATCCCTCCGTCATGCAGTAAAAATGGCCTGATTGTAGTGGATTCTACGAAGTATTGGGGACCACAAAAAACTACCGATCCCCTTTGCCAGACAAATCCGGTTGTTACCGATGAGGTGATCACAGTGGCTGGATCGCCGCCGGATGCGGATATCTGCAAAGAATATTCTCTAATAAACTCTTCAAGCTGTCATCTTTGGAACAAAAGACTGGAAATGATAAATCAGGCATTTATTGATGGACGCGTAGACCACAAGAAGGCCGTTGAACTCAAAGCGCGATATGGATACAATAACGGTACAAATGGATGGCTTTATCGATAATTCATTCTGCATAAATCCATATAATCTGTATATTTATTATAGGTGAGAATATTAAACTGTGGGCAGATTTGTTTCCGCCTTTGTTCCAAGCACGCTGCAGCGCCCGGCATTGGCCTGTGTCAATGCCTTTATCCGATGGCTTCGTAAAATCAGATACTTGGGAGGGAGGTATTATTGCCCCCTATGTCGCAGTCGACTGAGAACCTTTGTACCCTTGATCGAACAAGGGTATATTCGACGCGAAAACAAACGATGTCCGGTATGCAGCAGTCTGGAACGACACCGCTGGGCATGGGGCTATTTGAAAGAAAGAACGAATTTGATGAATGGGAAGCCCAAAAAAATGCTCCATGTGGCGCCCGAAAGAGAATTGGCAGACTTATTCCAAAGGATTTCCGCCCTTACCTATTTGTCCGGCGATTTAGCTTCCGGGCGAGCTTTAGAACAGATGGATATCACGCAGATTCAGTATCCGGAGGGGACGTTTGACATTATTTATTGCAGTCATGTACTTGAGCATGTACCCGAGGATAGAAAGGCAATCGCAGAATTCTACAGAGTGCTCAAACCCGGGGGCTGGGCCCTGATTGTGATTCCAATCAGCCGGGAACAAACTTATGAAGATACCGCAGTCGTGGATCCTCAGGAACGAAGAAGGGTATTCGGACACCCCGAACATGTACGTCATTGCGGATGGGACTATATAGAGCGTTTTCAGGCCGCAGGATTTGCAGTTACCTTGGAAAAGCCATCGGCCTATCTAAATCAGGCCCAAATGCGACGGCTTGGCCTCAAAGAAGAACCTCTTTTTTTCTGTGAGAAAAAATGAATTTGTTTCAAGTTCGTCTGTATAGAGCTACTGGCCGAAAAGGATTCGGTAGATGTCGTTATAGGTAATCCACAGGAGGACGGCCAGAAGAAAGGCCAGCCCGATGTAGGTTACTGCCGCATGGATCTTTTCAGGGATTGGCCCGCCTTTGATCTTCTCAATCAGCAGAAACACAATGACCCCGCCGTCCACCACCGGAATCGGCAGCAGGTTCATCACGGCGATGCAGACGCTGATCAGCCCCATCAAAGACAGAAAGTCCACAAGCGACTGGCGAGCCGCCTGGTAACTGATGGAGATAATCCCCACCGGCCCGGACAGCGCCGAGGTCGGCACATCGCGGGTAAAAAGCCCCTTGAGCGTCATTACCGTCGTAGCGGCAAAGTACCAGGTTTTCCTGGCGCCCATCGCCACCGCCTGCGCGGGGTTGGAAGTCTGGATCCGTTCTTTAAGAAAATCCAGCGGAATCGGCACGCTGGTCTCCGACCACATGTGCATACCGCCTTCCACTCCCGGCACCTGAATCCCAACCGATCCGGCGTCTGTTTCGCTGAGACGGTAATCAATGCCCAATCGCTGGCCGGCGTTTTTATTCAGGATTTCCGCGATCTGATAAAAGGAACTGACCGGCTGGCCGTCCGCCATGGTAATCTGCGCTCCTCGCGGGATGGACAGTTTTCCGGTCATCGGGGTATCGACGGTTTGAGCGATTACCGGATAATCCATCGCGAATTGAAGCGTAATCCCCAGCCAGACCCTGTTTTTGGTGTGGGGCTGCTGCCAGGGGGTAACGGTCAGGACAACAGACTTCAGCTCGCCGCCGCCGTCTGCTCGGAGTACTTCTACCTCAAACGAATTTTTCGCATGGGTTTCCAGCGCCTGTCGATATTCCACAAACGTGGGGTTTTTTATCTCCGCTGTGCGCACAAGAATATCTCCCTTTTGAAAGGGATTGGGCGATTGCGGCGGCAGGTCGGGTACGGAGCGCCGCAGGAGGGTCTGCTGAAACCAGTGGGCGGTTTTCTCCAGCAAGCCGAGCGTCCTCTGGCGAGGAAACACCTGATCCACCTGCAAGAGCGGAACCATCGAGTGTATATTGGCCAGATCGTATTCCTTGCTGAAATTGGGATAAAGAACGCTGGGCTTGATCGGTACGGAAACGGTGACCAGTTCGGGCTGTCCGCCGGCTGTTCTTCGGATGGTCAGATTGACTTCAGGCCGCACGCTCTGATGCAGATACTCTTTCAGCTGCCAGGAGGAGCGGACGGATTTGCCGTCTACGGCCTGAATCAGATCGCCCGGACGAAAGCCGTTTTTTTCCAGTTGTTGCTGGTACTGAGGGTCGTCGATGGCCGCGATGCTGAGGGCGCTGGCCGCCTGGATGCCGAATTGCCGCAGCTGCTGCGGATCGCCGACTTCCAGCTCCGAAACGACCTTGAGAGTTTCAATCTGTCCGTCTTCGCGGCGCACGGTAAAGCGGGTTGATTCTCCTTTGCGAGCCAGCGCGCCGGCAAGCGGTATCATGGAAAAATCCACAAACTCGCCGATAAAGGATTTTCCGTCAATGGCTATTACGCGGTCTCCCGGCCGAAATCCGGCCGCCTCCGCCGGCGAACCAGGGGTGATTTCCCCGATGACCGCCGGCTGCTGCTGAAGTCCGTATAAGTACAAACCCATGAACAAAATCACGGCGCTGATTCCGTTAAAGATCACTCCGGCGGCTACAACGCAAATCCGGATCCAGATCGGGCGGTTCAGAAAAGATCGCGGATCGTCGCTCTTTTCTGCCGGCCCGGAATCCGACTGGCCCAGCATCTTGACAAATCCGCCGAAGGGGATAATGCCCAGCCAGTACTCGGTTTCCGAGTCTCCTTCCTGAGCCGGGGGCTCCTGGTCGGCCTTGGGGAACAGCCGCACACGAAAACCGCGACGGAGTTTTCGCACAGAAAGTATAGTCGGAGGAAAGCCGATCGAGAACGCCTCTACCTTGATGCCGCCCAGTTTGGCGACGATAAAATGTCCCAGTTCATGAATAAACACCACAGCCCCAAATCCGAGGACAACCAGAGCCACCCTTCCGGCAACCCCCGGAGCCATGAGGATAAATACAATAATAGCGATCACAATCCCAATCGCCGCCAGCAGATTAATCAGTTTGGACAGTTTGCTCTGCGGCTGCGGAGGCCGGGCAGTCTCTTTTTCGGATTTTGTATTTTTATCGGTCATCATCTCTGAAGGTTTGTCATCCGTCGCCAAAGGGGCGTTCGCTTTTTTACGGGTTTGTTTTTTTTCCTTATCTGTCATCATGGACGACGCGTTTTCGGTCGGAGCCGATTGGGCAGCCGCTTTAAAGGGCTTTATCTTGCTGTCAGAGGCCTCTTTCGCCTGTCCTTTTGAGGATTTGTCCGGCTGTCCGGCTCTCTTATCGGTCATCATATCGAACAGATCCTGATCCAGGTCTTCCGGTTCTTTCCCTTCAGGTCGATTTTTATCATACTCCGTCATCCGGTATTCCTCTCGCGACATCATTAAACAGGGTTCATACATTCCAGTCGGCGCTGCACAAACTGCCTGGCCCAGCTGTCCGTTTCAAGCAGCGCCTCCAGAGACAGGCGCTTGTGCGGGCAGTGCGCCTCCAGCGCCTGCTCGATTAGTTCTATAATTCGGCCAAATCGGATGCGATTCTCCAGAAAAGCCGCCACGGCCGCCTCATTGGCCGCATTAAAAACAACCGGCGCCGACCCGCCTTCCTGAGCGGCCCGATAACCCAGCGAAAGGGCAGGAAAACGCTCAAAATCCGGCGGCTCAAACAGAAGTCGGCCCATTTCCTCCAGTTTCAGGCATTCAGCGATTCCTGCCCTGCGTTCGGGATAGGTCAGGGCGTATTGAATCGGCGTTTTCATATCGGGAGCGCCCATCTGGGCGATAATCGATCCGTCGATAAACTCCACCATGGAATGAACGACCGATTCGGGATGGATCAGCACGTCAATCTGCTCAACCGGCAGCCCAAACAGCCAGCGGGCTTCGATGATCTCCAGCGCCTTGTTCATCATCGTGGCCGAATCAATTGTGATCTTGGGCCCCATCCGCCAGGTCGGGTGCGCCAGGGCCTGTTTGGCTGTGGCCTCTTCCATCTTCGCCCGGTCGGTTCGCAAAAAGGGTCCGCCCGAAGCGGTCAGCACAATTCGCCGCACTTCCTGACGACGGCCTGCCTGAAGGGCCTGAAACACCGCCGAATGCTCGCTGTCAATCGGCAAAATCTGGGCGCCGCTGGCGGCCGCTTCTCGGGTCAGCAGTTCCCCGGCGATGACCAGCGGTTCTTTATTGGCAATGGCCAGCCGCTTGCCGGCTTGCGCCGCGGCCAAAACCGCCGGCAGGCCCGCTGCGCCCACAATAGCGCACAGCACAATATCCACATCTTCGCGCGTGACTATCTCCGCCAGCGTCTCAGGACCGCACAAAATCTGTCCCGAGTAGCCGTTCAGAGAAGATTTGCATTCGGATTCAAAATCAGGATGAGTTATCGCCACCACAGCCGGTTTGAACTGCTTTACCTGGGCGACCAGCAGATCGGTGCGGCTGTGGGCTGTCAGCGCAACAACCTCGTACTCCGGCCCCAGCGCCGCAATGACTCGCAGCGCATTTTGACCGATAGATCCGGTAGAACCCAGAATCGCCACCCGTTTGCTCATAAGCCGGTCAGTATCTCACAACCGGCCGCTAACGTCAAGAAAAAGACGTTAATGCCCTGTTTTGACTATTTTGTGGATTTGGCTGACAATTTAGCGACCTGCGGAAGATGACCTTCGTATGGCCGGACGACTTGAAATCTTTGTTTAAAGCAGATCTTTTTCCCCCTCTTGGAAAGGGGCCGCCCCCGGGAACGTCCCCTTCCCTTCGGAGGGGAGAAAACTTCCTGATTTACTACGTCCGAAAAAGGCGATTGTGCCATATAAAAGAGACCTTTTGAAAGAGGCCTCTGAAAAGAGTTACTTACTGGAGGAACTTTTTAAATATGTCCCTTACCGATGTACTTAATGGCGGCAAGCGATAAGAAATTCACTCGTCATTTTCTACAAACCAGCAGGCCGCCCAGAGCCAGTAAAGCCAAACTGGCCGGTTCGGGGATGATGGTGAATTTGATGTTGTTGATGGCTGGGTCAAAACGCGGATCTGAAGATTGGTCTAAAAGCTTGATGTTAAACGTGGTATAATCTTCCCAAGTCCCGGTGATTCGCATGGTGGCGGGATTATACTTGTAATCCCTGACAAACATTTCGATATGGGCATTAAAAATTGGTTTGCCCTGCTTGTCCCAGCCGACAATCACATCAAACACTTTTTGGTAACTGGAAATATAATCAATGTGCCCACCGTAAAGTTTTGCCGTAGAATAGTGTCGTAGTGATAATTCCTCTGTCTGTCCGCCGAAATAATCCAAATGACTATTATTTTTAAGCCTAATATCCCATATTCCGCCGTATCCTGCGACAAAAGGAGTGGTTGACCAGACTTCAAGTTTAGATGAATTCCTCATTTCTATTATATCGGCTCCCCCGCCATCGACGACAAGCAAACCACTTAGACATTCTACATACCCCTCATACCCGGTAATCACCCCCCCCATATTCATATTGAGCAAAGACTGTTGATAAACAACCGACAATTAAGAAGAATGGAATCATGCTTTTCATCTTATCCCCTTTCTTTGGTCTGTAATGCCGTGTACAGATGTAAAATCTGTACACGGCTTCAAGTTTACCCAATTATACATTTATGGTCTTGGAATGTCAAGATTATTCTATCTGGACATCAATACTCTGTAAATCAAGCAGGCCCTGGTAAACCGAATCCATAAACTCCTGCCAAATCTGCACATCAATTTCCTGCTGAATATCGGGCTCTTCCAGCCAGATCTTCTCCAAAAATACGATGATGCTCACCAGATCGGCAATCTTCTGTTTGGAAGAAGGTTCAGGTTGATTGGCAAGGATGGCGTTGCCCCGTCGCGACATTCCTTCGCCGCCGCCGACAATCTGTCTGAAGAGGTCTTCTCCATCCAGCCAGCAGGCCCGCCACAGCCAGGGCGCTTCTTCCGCAAAGACCGCCAAATCCGACAGATCAATCTTGTGCTCACTGTCGCCGGATTGTTCCAGATTACACGCCGGATTCCAGTTATTCGGATCGCCGGGGAAATTTGGTTCGCAGCTGAGCCAGGCCCGTGAAAAGGCAGCGAACTCAACATAATTGACCAGCCCGTCCGCATTCCAGTCAAGGGGATTGGCTATCTCTTCACAAGCGATCTCGTAGGCGCCGATATCTACCGCCGCCCCATACACCCTCTCTTTGCGATCCATATCCACCTGTTCATCATAATTCAGTATTGGGCTGCCGGCGTCCTTGCAGGGGGAGTCGAATAAAATATGGACGTTGTTGGGATCCAGATAGGCAAACTTCGGATCGGCAGTGATGTTATAATTGACATCGGGAATTGTCGACCCTTGCGGATCATTGGGATCATACATGCAGCAATGGTAAATATGCTGTTTTCTAAGGCCGCTTAACTGGCTGCCTCCTTTATTGTTCAGCCACAGGATGCAGTTCTGGATGTCTGGGTAATCCTTATCGTTTGGATCGTCTACTGTTCCGTTATCCGCAAAAAAGACTCCTTCGCTCCGGTTGTGGGCAAAAGTGCAGTTGTAAAGAACCGGCATACTGGTTGGGTTGAATATATGAATGCCCGCATTTCCGGCTTCTGAAAGATCGCTCTCGGTTAAGATTGAATTGCGGATGTATGGAATAGAGTTCGTACACGCCACTCCTCTTGCCAGATTTTTCATTACCCACGAGTTATCGATATTTAACGAAAACCCAGATCCTTCATGTCTAACACCATCATCGACACAATTCTTTATTTCGCACCAGCGGATCGTTACATTGCCATTTGAAGCACGGATTCCGTAGCCATCGCTGTTTTCTACGATGGATTGATCCAGAGTAAAATCAACACCCAAACCGTAAACGCAATATTCAGCTGCATCCGTTATTGTGAACCCGTCGAGTACGGAATTATTTCCCATTTGAACCACTGTGTCATTTCGTTCTGCGTCTGCATCGCCGGTCAGTATGGTTTTATTCTTCTTCGGGTTTCGCTGATCGCGGCTGGTTTCATAACCGGCAAAGCCGCCATAGACGCTTGTCTCTTCTGGAATCACAAACGTTTCGCTGGCCTTGCGCCCCGGATCATACGTCCCCTGGGCCACCCAGATCTCTTTGCCGCAGCCGACTTCGGCACGAGCCAGCGCCTTCTGCAAATCCGTATAGGCATCCCGCCAGCTTGTCCCGATGTTCGCCCCGGCCGCCTGCCTGTCAACATAGATTATATCATCTTCCTCCCGGCAGCAGATAGGCGTATACCATTCTGCGCTGATTTGGCCGATAGACGTTGTCAGGACGGCTCGATTTCGCATCGGCATCCCCGGTTCGGCCTTCTCCTGGATCTGAACGGTCAGTTGACGGCTGCCGGAACTGCCGGCTTCAATCGTTCCTAAAGGCCATGTATAGGAATGCTCTGCCGCCTGATAATTGGGATCCCAAACCAGAGGATTGACGCCGAGGACAAACGGATAATCCACACCTGCGGGCAGATAATCGATTAATACGGCATCTTC
This sequence comes from Planctomycetota bacterium, assembly GCA_022705405.1. GTDB lineage: Bacteria > Planctomycetota > Phycisphaerae > Sedimentisphaerales > Anaerohalosphaeraceae > JAHDQI01. The sequence goes on from JAKJEN010000006.1 coordinate 42,340, forward strand.
TGCGTCATTGACTCCAAGATTTTCCCAATAGATCGTGTAGGTTATCCAATCGCCCGGGCTTGCGCAGGTCTGCGGGTCCCGATTGTCTGTCTTGATCAGCGCCAGATCGGCAGTCTCCTGCTGAGGTCCAAACATAAACGCCACCGTCAGCGAGGTCGTTTGGTTTGGATCCAAAGATCCCAGCGACCAGCCCATGGCCCCGCCGACCTCGGCGTTAAAAATCCGGTTGATTCCGTTAAGCCGACGGTTTTCGATATGGGTATGCGTACCGGCCGACGGCCGGCCGCTGTGTCCGTTATAGGTATCATTGTCTATCCAGTCCGGCTCGATTGTACTGCTGAAACAGACATAATCGGAATGGCTTTGGGCGCTCTGGGGACTGTTCCACTGGGTGATGTCATATCGGAAATTGCCTGCCGTATTGCTCCCCGGCGCACAGTGTACCGGATTGTAAGGAACATAATCGGCCAGCGGGTCCTGCAGATTGGCGTCGCAATACGTGGAGTTTACATACGGTCCGCCTTCATCGGCTCCATGGGAATGCAGAAACTGGTAGAATTCCAGGTTCGTCAGCGCTTGGGCCTTCTTATTCCGGATGGTATAGGTTTGCAGGAAGATATACCGGTCGCTGTACATATAGCCGATGGACCTGTCGCTTAAATCTGAGATAAAACTCATCGGTGAATAGGTGGAGCCCAGGGGTTCCAGATCGACCACTTCGTAATCAATTGTAATTTCCACATCGCCGTTGGCGATAAGCGAGCGTCCGGTATTCATCCGAGGAACTGGGTTGTTTGGATTGTTTGAGGCCGCACACAGCCCCGGCGCCGAAAAGTTGCTGTTTGTACCCCAGTCCGGAAATTCAAAGCATTGGGTCAGCCACATCGCCTGGCGTTTTCCGGTATTGGGATCGATAACGGCCGTA
>JAKJEN010000006.1:43363-43607 GCA_022705405.1 Planctomycetota bacterium
CGCCCCCCTGTATGCCTGCATCGCCGATCGTCAGCTTCTTGCCGTCAATCAATCCAAAACTGGAAGCCGAAAACAAAATACAGAAAATACACAGAACCCAGATTGACTTGAAATGAACTTGCGTTTTCATCCTTGTCCCCTTTCAAAATAAGACTTCCGCTTCTTATTTGAACCTCCCATTACAGGCCGACCCCGTAAAAAAGAGGAGCACCACCTACTCACATGCCCAGTCTAGGCCCGCCAA
>JAKJEN010000070.1:0-12574 GCA_022705405.1 Planctomycetota bacterium
AATCCAGCCTGCGTTCGCTTCGTCTTAGCCCCGACGGCAGGCATCTGCAGGATTCAGACGGCAAACCATTCTTTATGCTGGGAGTCAATTATATTGGTTCCTTTGATTGCAAAACCAGCCATGCCTCCAAAGACTTTGTCTTTGACAAATGGGAAACCGATTTTCGGAAAGCCAGACGAGCCGGGATCAACTGCATGCGTCTGTGGATCGAAGAGATGAATGCCGACAAAAAAAAGATGGACAGTATTTTGTATTTGGCAGACAAATACGGTATTTACCTGCTGCTGCACCCGACTGCTCATCCAAAGGAAAAGGGTCAGGATTTGGCGGATCTCTTTTCTTCGCTCGCCCAACTGGCTTCCGGAGAGCCGGCAATTATTGGCTATGACCTGATGAATGAACCGTATATAACAACTCTCGGATCGGTTCGAATAGACGGCCGGGCAAGCGATATCCTCTCGCATGGTCCTTATAGCCGGTACGCAGAAAAGGACTTTTATGACAAAGAATGGGTCGATATGACGGCCAAGATCCGAACCGGATGGCCGCCTCTGGGTGATTGGATAAGCAGGCAAGAGGCAAAAGATTTGCTGGCAGCCTACAGCGCTGTCTTGCGTTACAGCGGACGTTTTATCGCCGCTAAAGACTATTCCTGCCTTTTTGGAATTGACGGCGCTCTTCCAGTGGACCCTGTATATGCTGAGTTTTTCATGTCGGTCGATCACACGATATCTGATTGGATTCGAGTGCAAAAACAGGCAATCCGCAGCCAGGACCCGGATGGGCTGGTTACAGTCGGCTATAACACGGCCCTGGCCTTAATGCCTGCCAACGAATCCTTGGATTTTGTCAGTCATCACCTTTATCAGCCGCCGTCTTCATTTGTGGATATGCAGAAGGCCGTAACTACGTTTGATCGGCTGCACAGCCGCTGGCCTGAAAAGCCAATTACACTCGGGGAATTCGGTTATAGTTGCGGAACCCAATTGCCGGACGGCTCAATACTTGACATCCATAATTCGGCGGTTGGAGAAATGATTCTTTATTTATACGCCCTGGCTAACGGTTTTGACGGAGCGATGTCCTGGATGGTTTCCGACTGGCCTGTGGCGCTGATGGATTACTCGGCTCCGTGGATTGGCAAGTCAAGGCAGGCCTATGAAGCGGGCTTCGGCCTGTACGCCTACGATGGGACACTGGAGGGGCGAGCTAAACCCGTGGTTTATGCAATGCGATTCCTGCGGGATTATTTGGATACCTTGCCTCCCGGTGTTTTTCGCCTGGTAAATGCTGATACACAAACCGGAGCCGGGTATATTTATGAAAATGAAGGCGCCTTTTTTGTTGGGATGAAAACCTTTCAGAATGACAATATCTCCCTCAATGCGTCGGCGGCCTCCAACCTCATGCTTTGCCGGATAGGCAAGGAATTGCGCATTTTGTCCACAGCGGACGCAGTCGTTTCTTTGAAGCAGACGTATCTGGAAAATATTCTCGGCCCTGGCGAGTTTAGGGCAGAGGGCGTAAAAAAATCCTTCCGCCGAATCTCAGGTGAATATATTCTTGAGTTGCTGGAGGGCCAAACCTGTACGATTATAAAAAATGCAATGGAGAAGAAAAATGAAATTGATACGGTACAAAAATAATCCCATTCTCTCGCCAAATCCTAAAAATTCGTGGGAGTCTTTTGTGACAACCAATCCGGGTGCCTGGTATGACCCCGATGAGGGGCAGGTTAAAATGCTGTATCGGGCAGCCGGCGAGGATGAAGAGCACGTGATCCGTTTCGGGCTGGCGGTCAGCCAAAATGGATATGATTTTCAGCGGGTCAGCGACCGGCCGGTCTTCGGCCCCAGCGCCGACGGTTTTGATGCCGGATGTGTGGAAGACCCAAGGATCGTCAAAATGGGATCGTATTACTATATCACCTACGCGGCCAGATTTTATCCTCCCGGTAAATATTGGCTGGTGGCAGGGAAGCCCCAAAAGTGGAAAAACAGCCCTTCTGAATTTCCCTATGCCGTCCGTGAAAACGCCACAGCGACAGGATTGGCGATCACCCGGGATTTTAAGACCTGGATACGGGCAGGACGAATGACTCATCCGCTTGTGGATGATCGGGATGTGATTCTTTTTCCGGAAAAGATCGGCGGAAAATTCGTGATGCTCCATCGGCCGATGGATTGGACCGGCCCTCAATACGGTACTACAGATCCGGCGATGTGGATCTCTTTTTCTGAGGATCTTCTGGTTTGGTCGGAAAGCACACTGCTGGCCAAGGCCGAATATGACTGGGAGTATAAAATCGGCGGGAATACCCCTCCAATTCGAACCCGGCACGGCTGGCTGACGCTTTATCATGCGGTCGGAGAGGATCGTTATTATCGGTTGGGCGCGTTTTTACTGGATCTGAATGATCCGTCTAAATTGACACACCGCACGCGCGACTGGATCTTGCAGCCCGAAGAACCCTTTGAAACACAAGGATGCTATGACGGCGGGGGGGTGGTGTTTCCCTGTGGTAAAGTGGTTATCAAGGATACCCTTTTTGTTTATTATGGCGCCGCCGACAAGTATATCGGTCTGGCAACCTGTAAGCTGAACGATCTGCTCGATTACTTGCTCAAGTGTCCGGTATAACCAATCAGCCCAGTCTTCCGGGCCCGTGGAATCCGTTTGTTCAGAAAACGGTATAATCTCGGGCCGGGCGGCTTCGCAGTTGATTGGCCGTCTCATCCTCGATAAAAGAGTCTGTTTGATTGTCCCAGTGTAGTTTGCGGCTGAGTTGAACGGCGATCACGCCCATATGCAAGGTGTTGCACAGTTGACGCATGGTCTGGGCAGTATAGGTGGTAGGTTTTCGGGATTGTACGCAATCCAGGAAGTCTCGCTGCTCTCCGGGCGGAAGCGGTCCGTATAGGGAGGTTTCCGGACTGTAGCGAGTGCGTAAAATCTCCGGCGGATTGGTTTCCAGATTTCCATACCAGCCGTTTTTACGAATCCAGCCCCGTTTGCCTTCCAATCGGATAGAGGCGCTTTTGTCGGTAGGTGTAGGTCCAGATTTAACGGTCATTTCGATCCCATTGGCAAAGCGGTATTTAAGATCAAATTTTACCGGCACAGTAGTCATCGAGTTAGACGGGATCGATCCGGATCCTTCTACTTCGATCGGACAGACGCCGGGTGCGTCGGCGGCCAGCAACGCGGTATCGACCAGATGAGATCCCCAGTCCGTGATCATTCCGCCCGAATAATCGAGAATTTCTCGCCAATGTCTCCACTCGGTCCGATTGGGCGTATAGGGCTGGTACGGAGCCGGACCGAGCCAGAGGTTGTAATCCAGCCCTTTGGGCACAGGCGCCGGGTTCTCCTTGGGATAGTCGGTGCCGCAGGGCAGAGTAATCTCAATTTTCTGAAGTTGACCGATAGCCCCGTTTCGAATCCACTCTATCATCTTGTGAAAATGTCCCAGCGAACGATCCTCGATCCCCATTTGAAAAACCGCATTGTGTTTTCGTACAGACTCCTCCAAAATGCGGCCTTCAGCAATCGTCAGGGTCGGTTTCTCGCAAAATACATCTTTTCCGGCTTCCAATGCCATCAGCGACATCGGGACATGCCAATGGTCGGGAGTCGAAATAACCACCGCATCAATGGACGTATCTGCTATAATCTCTCGAAAATCCCGCACAGCCCTGCAGTCGGTTGTGCCGTATCGTTCCTGTACTATATCCTGCGCCTTTTGACAGGCCTCTTCCTGCACATCGCAAACCGCGATTACCTGTGCATCCGGTTGATTTAAAAAAGTTTTGAGGTTGGCCTGTGTACCCTGCAGCCCCATTCCGATAAACCCAAGCGTAATTCGATTGGATGGCGCCGGCTTACTGAAAAGGCGTGCCGGCAGGAAAACCGCTGCTGCTCCGGCGCCGGCCAGAAAATCGCGTCGTGTGAACCCTGTCACGTTCATGGCTTTTGTTCCATATTTGAACTGTCGCAATGGATCCGATCCAGGGGTCGAATCCAGATATTTCGAAAATGAACCGGACACCCATGGCCCTGTAGTTTCAGTGGCAGTTTATCCGGATGCGGCTGGTAAGTCAGGATTTCCTGGTGACCCGTGGGACCGTGAATAATCGCATTATAGTGAACCAATACTCCATTGTGAAGCATAGTTATAGAGGCAGGTTTAACGACCTGATCTTTTGCAAAAACCGGTCTGGTAAAGAGAATATCGTAGGTTTGCCATTGGCCTGCGGGCCGACAGACATTCACCAGCGGCGGTGTGTCGCCATAGATGGCGGCACACTGGCCGTCTGGATAAATCTGCCGTTTGTGACAGGGATGGGAATCAAAGATCTGAATCTCATAAAGACCCATAAGAAATACGCCGCTGTTGCCCCTGTTCATAAAAGAGGTTTTGAGTTCCTGAGGAATCATGAACTCCAGGTGCAGTTGACAATCTCCGAAGGCCTGACGACTGGTCAGATCGCCCTGTCCGGCCACAAGGGCGCCTTCGATTACCTGCCAGGATCCCGGCTCCCAGAAAGACAGCATTTGGCCTCCGCCAAAAAGGAGAATCGCATCAGATGGCGGTCGGTCAAATACTTGAGACGATCCCGGATCCACATAAACCGGTTGGGGCCGATTGGGGTCGTGTTTGATATAGCCGCACCAGTCAAGCAGGGGAGTGCCCTGATATCCTGTAACCCCCCGTGAGGTTTCGATCAGACCTGCTGCAAATCCCGTCGTTCCGATTCCCAGAAAGAGCCAGAACGCTGTTAGTTTATAGGTTAGATTCACGGGGACGCTCCATTCAAAATGAAAGCAGCAGTTGCCAGATGTATAAATGCGCCAGGCCGTCTACTTCTTCCCAGACTGTCTGAAATACCTGCTCATCTCCCTGAATCGGGCCCAGTTCACGGCGTTTTTCTTCCCATGGGATACAGACGCCGGGTTTTCGGATTTCTGTTTTTTCCTGCATAAGATCTCTCTACTTTAATAAACGCCATATTCGCGTATGGATGCGGTCATTTCTTTGAGATTATCAATGGAGATATCGTTCTGCATAATCGCGCCTGCATCGGCGATATATCTGCCGTCTTTGGCGACCTCTTTGATCAGACGCTTGCAAAATTGCCTGACTGCCGCGGGTTTTTCAAAGGCCAGCAGATAGTTTGGAATACCTCCGCTGATGCAGAATTTATGCCCGATCTTCTTATGAACCTCGAAGACATCGTCCTGATCGACATGGAAGACGATACTGGCCTCCGGCAGTTCGAGAAATGCGTCAAGATGAGCGGCCCATTTGCCTTCGGCATAAAACAGCGTCTGAAGACCGTGTTTGTGAATTTCTTCGATAATGGGCTTCAGCGTAGGCCAGTACAAATCGGCAAACTGCTGTCGGTTGATAAAAGGCACGCAGCCCCGGTGCATCCACAGGCCGATTGGGACCTGTTTTTGAGGGTCCGCACCGGACAGGGCAGTATGTAGCAGATGCGGCATCAGGGCTTCGCAGGCACGGCGAACCTTTTTGGGTCTTTCAAATAAATCCGTTATCAAGCCCAGATATCCTCGCAGTTTATCAGCCAGGATATCAAATGGGGCTTTCAAAATCCCTGCGATAGCCGACACCGTGCCGCATTCCTTTCGCAGACGTTCTACCTGCGGGCCGAAGGCATGAAAATAATTCATCATGGCCATGCCGCCTTTGAGAAATGAAAGATTACTTCGAAATGCAGTCGGTTGTCCGGGAGCCGTCACATCCGCACTGACTCGCGGAAGCCAGACATTAAAGAGATAGCCGGTGGGATCGTCCGTCAGCAGGTCGTACTCATCCGGACGCATAAAGGCCTGCTCTTCTGACGGTTCTCGGTATTGAAAGCCAACATTCGCGGGAATATGAAGGCCCGGAATGCCGTAATATCGCAGACCGATGGCCTCCGTCAGGCCGGTCCAGACATACACCATGTTGGCCACGACGGCATCCCAGTCAAAGTCGGCCGCACATCGGCAGGCGGCCTCAAAGGCCTTTCTATAATCATGGGCGACTTCCTGACAGGTATAGCCGGCATATTTGGCGGTGAATTCGGCGACAAAAGGGCGGATTGGAACCCGATCAGGTTTTGCAAGACGCATGGCTTTGGTGTATCGGGTCAATCGCTGCTGGTATAGTTGTTCTTTTTCCATGTCAGAATGCATACAGATCGGAATAAACTATTCTCCAAATTTGCTGTGTCAGGTTGAATCAGATCCTGTAACCGGATAATCTACGGTCTTGAGTTAGAGAACATAAACATCCTAAAATCAAAGAACTTACAGATCCGAAAAAGGATCTCTTATCAACCTTTTTCAAGATAGTCAGAAAAAGGGATAAAATCAAGCCGATTTTGTAATTTATTTCAGTGGAAAACAAGAATTCCTATAGCAGACCCTGCTGATTTGCTGATATCAAAGAACCTGAAAAAGGCGCTAAAGTTTTCCTTGCTATGATCCCAAAACGCTTTTTTGATTTTTTGTGTTAGGGCGCTCGCCTGCGTGCATTTATGTGTCGTAAGTGCGCATGGATTTCCCATTTCATTCCATTACAATCCGGCCTGAATGAACGATCCGTCTGACATGCAACAAATCATCTTTCAAGAGATACAATGTTCTATGGCAGTTCCAGGATAGTTGCAGAATTATATTGACAGCGCTACCATCGCATATATAATAGTTCCCAAAACGGTTTTAGATTGATGACGAATCAATCACGTTTTCTTACGATCAACAGACCGTACAAGTGTCTATGTTTTGATGCCTGATGAAACAAACCCGGTTTTCGGAATACGCCGGAAATAAACTCAACCCTAAGAGCGGAGGACCCGATGAACGCAATTTCCAAAGTGACACTGACCGTTATGTCCTTTATTACTGCTGTCTGTCTGGCCGATATTCGCCTTCCGTCCCTTATTTCCAACAACATGGTCCTACAGCAAAATAGTGAAGTGACAATCTGGGGTTGGGCCGATCCCGGCGAAACCGTGACCGTGTCACAGGCATGGGAAACCGGTAACCAGGTCAATCGGACTGTTCGTCCCGGCCCGGACGGCCGATGGAATCTTACCCTCAAAACCCCTGCCGCCGGCGGACCTGAGACTTTGACTATCCAGGGAAATAACGAAATCACGATAAAAAATATTCTTTTCGGCGAGGTCTGGCTCTGCTCCGGCCAATCTAATATGGAATGGCCGTTCAGCTTGATTGAGAATGCAGAAAGTGAAATCGCGGCTTCAGATTATCCTCAAATCCGTGTTTTTCAAGTGGACAAGACAACCTCCGTCACTCCCGTCTCTGATTGCTGCGGTTATTGGCAAATCGGCGATCCTGGCGGTGTTCGCTATTTTTCTGCCGTCGGGTATCTTTTTTCCCGTATGCTCCATAAGGAACTGAATGTTCCGATCGGTATGATCGGGTCTTACTGCAGCGGAACCCCAGCAGAATCTTGGATCAATCGGACAACGCTTGAACAGCAATTCCCCGAATTCAACTCTCAGTTGGAACTGTTGGACAAGACTGAATATCAAACTTCTTTACCCCGGTGGCAGATATGCGGAATCAATCGCAATTGGCTTCAGCAGATCCTCAATTCCGACTTGGGAACAGCTGAAAATTGGCAAAACCAGTCTCTTGACGATAGCGAATGGAAAGAGATATTCGTACCCGGTATTTGGCGTTCAGAGGGGCTTGACAAATTTGACGGCATTGTTTGGTATCGTAAAACCTTTACTTTGCCTTCTGAGTGGGTCGGCAAAGAACTGATCCTTGAAATGGGGCCGATTGATGATGCCGATATAACCTGGGTTAATGGAACAAAAGTCTGTCATTTAGATGACTATACAATAGACCGCAGTTATACAATTCCTGCCGACTTGGCAAGAATTGGAGCTAATAGCCTGGCTGTCCGGGTTCTTGATACCGGCGGCGCCGGCGGTTTTTACGGCCAGCCGGAGCAGGTTAAAGTTTATCTAAAAGATCGCCCTGATAAATCTATCTCTTTGGCCGGAGCATGGAAATACAAAATTAGTGTTTCATACCAGGGCTTGCCCGGTTATCTCGATATTTGGCCGGTTCATCCGAATGTGCCTTCAGCCCTTTATAATACCATGATCGCCCCCTTGATTCCCTACAGCATTCGAGGAGCCATTTGGTATCAGGGCGAGTCCAACTGCGGCCGACATGAACAGTACAAGCGGCTCATTCCCGCCATGGTCCAAAACTGGCGAGAGGAATGGGGTCAGGGCGATTTCCCGTTTTACTATGTCCAGATTGCCCCTTATGATTACGGCAATCCCAACGACCCTATGAGCGCCTTCCTTCGCGAGGCCCAGTTGCACACCTTGTCCTTCAAAAACTCCGGCATGGCAGTCACTATGGACATCGGCGACCCTAAAGACATTCACCCTCGCAACAAACTGGATGTTGCCAAGCGGCTGACCTTGTGGGCCCTGGCCAAAGATTACGGCCGCACGGATTTGGTCTATTCCGGTCCTCTTTACAGGGAAATGAAAATCGAAGGGGACAGCATTCGCCTCTTTTTTGATCACGTTGGCTCCGGTCTGATGTCAAAAGGCGGGCCGCTGACTCACTTTACAATCGCCGGCCAGGATCGCAAATTCGTCCCTGCCAGAGCGGTTATTGAAGGCGATACCGTCGTTGTTTCTGCTGAAGGCGTCGCCAAACCTGCCGCTGTCCGGTATGGCTTTACCAATGCCGCCATGCCCAACCTGTTCAATAAGGAAGGCTTTCCCGCTTCCTCTTTTAGAACCGATAGTTGGTAACTGGAGTGTGATGCCGGCGCTTAACCCTTCGCCGACAACTTTCCAAACAAAGCCCGTTTATAACAGGCTTGCTCTGTTGAAACCCTAAAGATTTTCATACAGGACGTCCGATAAATGAGGCATGAAAACCTCACAAAACAAACGAATTATGACCCAATCGCCGGTTGCCTTGGCCCAGATGGCCCTGAAAGTGGCTCAAGAGGGGATCGAAACCTATTCGTCCCATTTCTCCCGCAAAGACTTTACCCAACCTCAGTTGTTTGCCATTCTGGTCTTAAAGCAATTCTTCGGCGCCGATTATCGTGGCGTGATCCAGTATCTGCACGACTTTTCCGACTTACGCCAGGCTCTCCAGCTCAAACGGGCGCCTCATTACTCGACTTTGTGTTATGCCGAAAAACGGTTGCTAAAAAAAGGGCTTTTGAAAGCTTGCTAAAGGCCACCCTGGACCGCGCTCGGCAGATGAAATTAATTCCCAAGCAGCCGATTGGAGCCATCGATTCAACCGGGATGGAAAGTCGTCATGCCTCCCGTTATTATGTACATCGGGTGGGCTATAAGCGGTTTTTACGGTATTCCTGGCCCAAAATCACGGCCGTCTGTGAAGTGAATACCCACCTGTTTGCCGGATGTATTGTGACCCGTGGTCCCAGCAATGATTCCCCGCAATTCATTCCGGTTATCAAACAGGCTGGTGAGGCGATCCGCTTCTCCGCAGTGTTGGCCGATGCTGCTTATGATGGGGAACCCAACCATCGGTACTGTCGGCAAGAACAGCACATAATACAAACCATGATCCCGCTGAATCGCCGTCGAGGACGCAAATGGCCGAAAGAACCGTATCGGCGTCAGATGAAAATCCAATTTGACAAAGAGCTTTATAAACAACGCTCTCAAATCGAGAGTGCTTTTTCTCGACATAAGCGGTTAATCGGTTCGGCCTTACGTGGCCGAACCGAGGCCTCCCAGAAACGGGAATGCCTGTATCGAGTATTAACGCACAACCTGATGATTCTCAGGTGTGCCTAAAAAGGATTTCAACAAAACATAACAGGATCTCAGTTAAAAGGTGAATTGAAGTCGAGTAAAGAAAGTACGCCCAGGGGTTTCATAACTGGTAAAATAACTGATATCGTGTACAGGATCGAGGGTTTCATTTAGGAGATCGGTCACACCAACCATAAACTCGCCGTTTCCGCTCATGATTTTTCGGCTGACAGTCAGATCCAATCGATTTTTCACCGCGATATTTCCAACTGGATTTAACACAGGATGGTTTGGAACCGTATTATTATAAATGTAATTTACATTGACAGTCCATGTCTTGTCTGGTTTCCAGCGCGCCCGAAGCCCTGCTTTATGGTCGGCCGGAAAATAGGCGCGTATGGTTTGTTCTCGCACATCCAGATCCAGTTTATGACAGCTGTAAAAACCCGACACAGCGATCGGATCTTTTTGCCAAGTTAATTCACATTCTACGCCATAGGCGTTGGCTCCATCGAGATTATAGAAGCTGCTGTTTGTGACCGGCCCAATTGACGTGTTTACAGCTCCGATAATATGATTCATCCTCTGATAGAATGTATCCACATGAAAATGAATCTGGTCTGTAAAATAACCGTTGTATCCGGCCTCGAGAGAATATATCGATTCATTTTTCAAATCGGAATCAGCCGGGACAACATTATAAAGCCCGCTCAGCCCCACCATTGTAGTTTCACGCAGCATAACGCCCGGTGCCCGAAAGGACCGGCTGATTCCAGCTCGAAGGATGTGCCTGTCTTCTTTATCCAGTGCGTATAAACTTGACAGACGGAAGGACCAGTCTGTATGGCTTTTGCTGTAGTGATCGATCCGTCCCTGCCCCTCCAGTGTCAACCGATCAGTCAGTTTGAGTCTGTCGGTCAGGAAAAACCCAGTCCAGTATTCATCATATTGATCCTCATCAAAGACAATTTCGCCCAAAGGGGTTGCGTTTCGATTTCGAATGCGAGTCCAGCGAAAACTTCCGCCCGCCGTCATCAGGTGATTTTCAGAAGGTGTAAAGTTGATCTGTCCTTCCAGATCGTTTTCAAAATAATTATAACAGTTGGTAACAAACGGCATATGGTAAACAGCATAATTGCCGTACCATTGCAAGTGCCCGCTGGTTTGGCTGTCGATTTCGAATTCCGCCCGTGAAAACAGGCGAGTCATTTCGATCAGAATATCTTCTCTGGGAAATCGTCCGGCCATTTCACGGTCGCCGGAGGCCGAAGAGGAATACGCCGCTCCAAAGGTCCATCGCGTTGTCTTTGAATAATCATACGAAAAAGCAGAATCCATCTTCCACGATCGCAGGAAATCTTTGGTCTGATAGGTACTTAGAGGAATCAGAGGAGCCAACTCGGGGTATCCAAGCTGAAACCGGCCTGCCCCGGCTGCATCCGAATCTTTCATATTCTCATATCCTGCCGACACGCGCCAGGCCCACTTCTCTCTCGAACCAGTTGCTCTCAATTGCGTAAAGACATCTCCAAACTCACTGACCGTTGTGCTTACTAACGAACCGCACTTGCCGGGCTTTTTGGTAATGATATTGATAACCCCTGTATAGGCATTGGCGCCCCAAACAGAGCCGGCCGGACCATGAACGATTTCGATCCGCTCTATATCCTCCATGAAGATCGGCAATTGCAGCCAATTTGGCGCACCGAAAACAGGATTTAACGCATTTCGCCCGTCGATTAGAACCAGGGTGCGATCGGAGTATTCGCTATTTAATCCATGCACCCCGACAATGTATCTTGTGCGATCTTGTCGAGATGCATCTACCTCGCCGTAAAATTGAAGAATTTCCGGGACATTGGTAAGACCGCTGGCGTGGATATCCTCAGCCGTTATGATGGCCACAGAAACAGGACTCTCGCTGATTTTCTGTTCCAAGCGGCTGGCCGAAATGACCACGGGTATATTCATCAATTCTTGAAGCGACAGATCGAATAAAGTATTGGGATCCGCCGGTAAATCAGGCCGGAATGCAAAGGCCAGCGGACAAAAAATTACGACCGATAAATAAATTGCCGCAAATATTATTTTTTGCATTTTTTTTATTAGGTCAAACATTACAACTTTTCTCAAATTTCATGCTTATATAAGAAATACCTCGTCTAAAAACATAAGTACCTTAACCAATACTACAATATAGGCATTTGATAAATTAGTTGTCTTATTGATCTTTGAATAATTAAAGATACAACCTTGTCATTCCCGCGAAAGTGGGAATCCGAGGATTTCGTATACTCCAGACCCCCGCCTGGACGGGGGTGTCAAAGAAGGGGTATTCTATTATCTATTCAAAGACCAATAACATGCCTTGAAATAGAGACTTAATTTATATTTTGAGAACAGTTTCGGAATATACATAGTGGAAGCAGGTATACTTATTTCAAAAGTCCCTTTTTTGATTTTTTAACTTTTTTCTGCTGCTATAAAAAAAGTCAAAACGCTTTTGCCTTTATCATTCAAGAAGTTTTGACCAACCGGAATGTTGAAACTATTTGTCTTGAATCCATAAAAAATGTCTATAGTCCGAAAATCTTAAATCTATGTCCTGATTCCTCAAATTCTTCTGGCTGTCAGATCGTTTTTTTTGGTATAATATCCAGCAAAGAACAAGGTTAGGGATCTGGATCAGGAGAAACTATGAAACGACAAATTACGCTGTTCTTGTTGGCCGCCGTCTTCTGCCTGCTGTCGGCCGGATGTCAGGAATCTAC
>JAKJEN010000070.1:12668-12994 GCA_022705405.1 Planctomycetota bacterium
CAACTGGTCGGAAACGAAAACATTCAGCTCAAAAAGCAGCTTCAAGCCAAAAGCCAGGAAATCCAGCGTCTGAAAGATCAAATCCAGACGATGGAACAGCAGGCCCAGCAAGACTCTGTAACGCAAGGCGAAACCTATTCCAAACTCCTGGAAATTGTGGCCGATCTGAACAGGCAGATAGAAGAATGCAAGGCAGGTAAGACAACCTCCTCTCAGCCCTGAAATGCGGAAAAATCAGGGCTAAAGCCCACAAATGAGGATCTGTTACCCCTTCTTTTTAATTGCCGCGTTGATTAACCCGCAAAACATCGGATGCGGCCGCAAAG
>JAKJEN010000071.1 GCA_022705405.1 Planctomycetota bacterium
CCGGTTGGGATTATTATGTGCTGGATCCCACAATGCCAGGAGCGGATTGGGACGAACTGACCATTACCCCCAATACCGCACCGGGTCTTTATGTGGACGGCGATTTCACAACGAAACCGATCTATGACTTCTTGGGCGACTTGAATCAGGGTCTGACCTATCTGGGCACGCAGCTGTATGACAGTAGCCGGATGGTGTCGGGGCGTTTGCTTGTCGGCGACAAGTTTACCCTGATCAACAACCCGGGCAGTGCGCTGCACGATGCGATCGTGGCGGCACAGGGCACAGATCATCAAACTGTGACCATTGTTATGACAATCGCCCATAACGCGGACAACGACAACCCTCAGTGGATTAACTTCAATTACCTGTTCAATCCAAAAGAGAAGTTGACGCTGGACAAAGATCCTCTGAGTCCGTGGGGCGGGCTGTCCAATGAAAACGGCGAGTTTTCTCCGGCGCTGACCAACGTTCCTGAGCCGACAACTTTGGCTCTTCTGGGACTGGGCGGATTGCTTCTGCGCAGAAAACGGTAACTGATTAAGGAATAAAACGTGAAAGGTCCAGGCGCTGCACTCCGTTTTGTGCAGCGTCTGAACCCTTTCCGGCGCCTCTGCCGGAAAGGGAGCTCTTTGAAAGCAGGCGGTGTTTATGGCAAAGAATCAAGTCTTGTGATTCTTCGACGGGGAGAGCGTTCCCGTGCTGTCATCGAGAGCACGGGGCCAAGACGACGGAAATCCTTGAATAGACCGTCTTTATCCAAAATACGAAGAGATCTTATTCTTTTCAAGCGATAAATTGTATATCGTGCAATCATAGTGTGTTTATCTTTCTCGATGTATTCGCGTTGCGGTATTAAGGCGTTCCTTAAAAAGGCAAACCTGTTTGAAAGGATGGAACAATGAGAAGGGTTATATGTATTTGGATGGGTTTATACCTGGCATCTGCGGCCTTGGCGCTGTCGATAACAAATGGCGATTTTGAACTCCAAAACGTTCCGACGTATCATTATGATATTGAAGAATGGTACGATTACGGCGGCCCCAACATTAAGATTAATCAGGGTCCCTTTTTCCTCGGCGCAGTGGGGTCTTCCATTTTTGGTTCCAAATGCGTTTATATGGGAGATGAAGCCAACACCAACGAGGATGGAGGAAATCACACCTATGTTTATCAGAGTATCGGTTTCTATGACGGCGATCCCCAGGTGGTTGATATTGAATTAGATTGGGGCCTGGCTCCAAATAAAACCGCAGGACCGATGGGCATTACGGTAATGATCCTGGAATCTGACGGCACCTTCGTACCCGGCGAATGGGATGGAGCGGCTCATGAAATCTATGGAAAGCCCGGTATTACGGAGATAGGCCGGGGTACCGTTGTAAGACAAACTGCCGCCGGTGTTGTCATGCATGAACGATTTCAGATTGATTTGGCCGACGCCACAATCGGCAATGAACTGTTCCTCCGCTTTAATAACTACAAGGTGGGGGGCTTGGTGCCGTACGTACAGGTAGATAACATTACGATGTCGCCGGCCTCTGTGGTGAATCAATCGCCTGCAAACGGCGCTATCTATATTCCTGTCTGGCGCACTTCGCCGGAAAATAACCTGGTTTTTAAGGTGGTAGATCCGAGTATTATCGCAGTCGATGTTTTGTTTGGGCCCGAAGACGACCCCTTTCTGTCTGCGAAACCGGAATATAAGATTGTTCAGGGCATGCCGGTGACCCAGGGGTTCAATACGGTAACGCTGGAGAACGAACTGACCGAGGATCTTCAATACAGTACAGACTATTTTTGGAAGGTTCTTGCATACGAATCGGACGGACAGGGAGGGCTTTCTCTCAAATACACGGGATTGATTACAAGTTTTAAAACCATTCAGGAAGGCCCTTATCTGGTCGGCGTCAGTCCGGCCATAGCGGGCGTCTGGCCAGGAGAAGACGCTGTCTTTACCGTCTCGTTCAGCGTCAGCGCCGATACGTTTCAATGGTACAAAGTCGGCAGCCCCGACGCGGCTCTTGAAGACGGCCCAGATTATGAAGGCACGAAGACAAATACGCTGAAGGTACTTGATGTCCAGCAGGCCGATGAAGGAACCTATTATTGTGTCGGAAAAGAAACGGCGACCGGACTTACGGCTCCAACGTTGTCTCCCGGCGTATTATTTATCAAGGAATTAAAGACATACTTTCCATTTGAGACGACGTATACCGCCGGAGGCGACATTTATACTCCAGATGTCAAAGGCGGCAAAGATATGCTTTTGGTGGGCGGGGCTTCCGTTATCAAAAGCGTCGCGGATCCGAATACCCTGTTCGGCGGATATCTGTCTCTTCGCAATCCGAGAGGAAAAACGCATACACAGTACGGAAGCATCGCAGACGCCTCGGTTGCGAATTATCCGGATATCACCATCAGCTGCTGGATCAAGCCGGAGGCCCTGGATCTCGATTATGAACGATTTGCCCGCGTCTTCGACTTTGGCAAGGATGCAGATAATTATTTTTACCTGACGCTGCTTTATCGAACCAATACCGCGTATTGTGAGACAATGCGCGAAAAAGCGGAACGAGATGTGCTGGGCGTCGGAGAAATTGAATACGGCACAAAATGGCTTTATGTTGTCTTAACCATCAAAGACGGAATCGGTAAAATCTATATCAATGGACAATATGGAGGAGGCAAAATCCTGTACATTCCGTCGTCGATTTCCAAGCCGCTCAATTATATCGGAAAGGGCATCGGCGGGGACAGTCCTCCGAACTTCAACGGCGTAATGGACGAATTGAAGATCTATAACTATGCCAGAACGGCCGAGGAGATTGCCCGGGAATACATGGAAGTTCGAGCGGAAACTGAATTTATCTGCGATCTGGAGAATTATGATTTGGCCGCCTGGGATTTCAATGCCAATTGCCGGATCGATCTTCCCGACTTTATGGCGATTGCTGAAAAGTGGCTGCAAAATTATCTCGTGTATTTTGATTAAACACCATTCAAGAGGCGAACGTAACTGAAAGGATAGAAAAATGAAACGTTTTTCTTGCATTCTGATATGTTTAAGCATGGCTTCGATGGTATCTGCGCTGTCGATTACCAACGGCGATTTTGAGGCCTTAGGAATCCGCGAGAATGTCCCGGGCTGGTTTGATTATACGTTTGGCGAGGGAGCGGCCGCCCAAACCTATTTGCGGTTGCGCAACAGTCCAAACGGCACCCAGTATATAGGGTTTCCTAACAATAGATGCTGGGCCTATCAAAGTATTGGGTTCAATACAGAGGGGCTGTCTGCTTTGCAGATTCAATATGACATCGGGCCGGTGGGCGATGCAGAGAAAGCGGAACTGACTGTTTCCATCTATGAATCGGACGGAACATTTACAGGGTCTGATGATTGGGATGTCGACGGGGCCCGGGGGGTCCGACGCCTTGACTCGGTTACGGTTTCCTATCCCGCGCTTGAGGAGGGAAAATTTGTGACTGACTCGGTAACGCTGCAATATCTTGGGTCCGCCGTCGGAGAACTGTTTTTACGCTTTCGAAACAGGGGAGGCGACCATTTCAGAATTGATAATGTTCAGATCGCTGAGCTGCCGAGCATAACCAGTTCGTTTCCGAAAAACGGCTCCGGATTTGTCGCCATAGAGCGTGCCTCGGCTGAAAATAATTTGGTGTTCACCGTTTCCGACGAAGATATCGTTAAAGTGGATGTTTTATTTGCTCCGGATCCCAACTTGTCTGAGGCGCATGCGATTGTCAAGGACTTGTCCGTTTCGACGGGTCAATATACGATTACGCTGGAGACTGAATGGCCGCAAGACCTTTCCTGGTCTACACAATATTTCTGGCGAGTACTGGCTTATGAACCCAACGACATGCAGTTATCGCTGAAATACACAAGTCCGATCTGGAGTTTTACTACCATACAGGAGGGCCCTCTGCTCGGCGATGTCGTTCCGGACAGACTGGTTGCCCGCGTTGGAAAAAGCGCGTCCTTCGGTTTGACCCAAATTTCCAAAGCGGACGCTTTTCAGTGGTATAAAGAGGGCGTGGGCGCATTGTCTAACGGAGCCGATTATGACGGCGTGGATACGGATACCCTGACCATTCTTAATGCCCATCCGGACGATGAAGGATCTTACTATTGTGTAGGGAAAGAAACGGCGTCCGGCCGTACGGCTGAGAGCAAAGCCAAAGGCCAGTTGCGGGTTGGAGAGTTAAAGTCTTACTATCCGTTTGAATCAACCTACACTGTCGGGAATGATATTTTTACTCCGGATACCATAAGCGGCAAAGACATGCAGTTGATGGGCGGAGCCGATCTGTCTGATGCAAATTCAATCTCCGGCAGTCATCTGCTGCTTGAAAACCCCGCCGGGGCCATGAAGGAATGGGCAAAAATCGCCGATACCACAGTGGTGCACTATGAAGATATTACCATTGCCTGCTGGGTTCGTCCGACCACTTTGGTTAACTCCAACGACCGGGATCGATGGAACCGGGTCTGGGATTTCGGCAAAGACGCTACGGAGGCCTTTTTCCTGACGATGCTCTATCGACAAAACGACCCAAGACAGAATGGATGGGATGTAGCCCGGAGCGAATGGAACTGGTACACTTTAGATGGGGAAGGCAACAGCGTCAGGCATAACCAGGAACTCGACGTCGAAGGCGAAATCGTACCCCTGAAGTGGTATTATATGGCGATCACCGTTGAAAATGGCGCAGGGCGTATCTATCTGAACGGCGAACGCGGCACAGAACATAAGGCCCCGCAGGGTTTAAATGTTCAAAGCCCCAAAGATTTTACCAAAACCTACAATTACATCGGAAAAGCCGTTGGAACGGATGTGCCGTACTTTAACGGCCGGATTGACGAATTAAAAATCTACAACTATGCCCTGACAAAGCAGGAAATTGCCGAAGAATATTATACGGTGACGGGCGTTGAGTCGATTTGCGATATGGAGATCTATGATCTGTATGACTGGGACTTTAACCATAATTGCAAGGTTGATCTTCCCGATTTTGCAGAGATTGCCGCAAAATGGTTGCTCGATTACCGTATTTACCCAGATTAAACCCATAGTTTACAATTTGGGAGGGCCCTGTTTCAGGGGCCCTCCAACAGATGTGCTCGACGTAATTTGTGATTGGTTTTGCGCGAAATTGTCTTTTTTAAGGCGCGAAAATGGCTTGAAAAAATATTCTAAGTAAAAAAAATGAAAATAGCAGGGGTGTATATTTATAAGAAAACAGGTCTGTACGGATTGGTGTGAAATTATGAAAAAATTTATAAACAAAGGGTTTACGTTAATTGAACTGCTGGTTGTTCTTGCGATAATTGCGCTGCTTTTGTCGATTATCATCCCCGCCGTCAAAATGGCCAAGCGTAAAGCGGCCTCAGCAGTCTGTCTGGTCAATGCCAAAAATCTGTCTCTGTCTTGGTACACATATGCCGGAGCCAATGACGGAAGGATCATGTCTTCAAATCCTAACGATCCGCCTTCGCGCGGTCCGTGGGTCAAACATCCCGAACGAGAAGACAGAACTCCCTGTGGCGAAACGGCGTCCTATCCTCCGGTGACCGATGATGATGAAAAACGGGGCATTGAAAAAGGGATGATGTACCAATACGGGGTCGATAGTTACGATACCTACCACTGTCCGGGAGCGACCGCCCACAAAAGCAAGTTCGACGGAACGACTATTTTTCGATCCTATTCCATTCCGACCTGCCTGGGCAATAAAATAAGAAAATTTCATGAGATCAATTCTCCTTCTCTGCGATACAACTTCGTCGAGGAAGGCGATGGGCGAAACTTTAATGTGGGCTCCTGGGACTTTTATACTCCCTCTGACAATCCCAACAGGCCTGAATATTACTGGCGCGACCCGATTTCCATCAATCACGGAAACAGCGGGATTCTGGGCTTTTGTGACGGACATGCGGAAGTTCGTGTCTGGATGGACTCGGATACAAAGGCCCGGCTTGATTTTTACTACCAGCGTCCTGACATTGTATCATATGGATATACGCCTGGCTGCTTAAGCTATGAATTTGAAATCTTGCGTACTATCGGCCAGATAAACGATACGGAATACATGGGTCGCGGATGGGCCTACCGTAAATAGATCTCATTCCACCGGTGCAGACATTTGACTGAGAATGGCGGACTCTTCAGATCGTAAAGAGGAGCAATCAAAGTAATCTTTGGAATGGGGTCGATCGTACAGCGGGTGTTTACATCCTGCAAGACCTTGTTCGTTTGATCTTTTAAAAATATCTCGCTATTCCGATATTGAACAGTTTATTCAAAAATACTTTCCTGAGCGTTTTATCTGAATTCGCGCTTTCGCGGAAATGATAACCTATAGCAATCGATTATTTCAATGTTCAGCAGGAGAGGATCTTCATGAAAAAAACCAGCTGCTTAATAGATTTTATGCGGATTTGTTTGTTTCTGGCCGGTGTGCTGAGCGCTTCGGTTTATGCGGCCGCAGAAGAAGCGGAAGTTTTTCAGAAGGCATTGATCCCCGCCTTTCCCGGGGCTGAAGGGGCTGGGGCATTTACTGCAGGAGGGCGAGGCGGAAAGGTTCTTTCGGTGACTACACTTGAGGACGGCGGCCCAGGCAGTTTGCGGGCGGCGATTGAAACGGAAGGGCCGCGGATCGTCATCTTTCGCGTATCGGGTCTTATTACACTGGATAAACCCCTTGCGATTTCCTCTCCGTATATAACAATCGCCGGCCAGACAGCTCCGGGCGATGGGATCTGTATACGGGGACACACAACAGAAATCAATACTCATGATGTGGTATTGCGATATCTTCGATTTCGGCGTGGAAACCTCAAAAGCCGCGATGACGGCCTGGGCGGCCATCCGGTCGGCAATATAATCATCGATCACTGCTCGGTCAGCTGGGGTCTGGATGAAAATCTGTCGCTATATCGGTATATGAAGCCGATGCCGGACGGGTCGAGAAAGAAAATGCCTACCACCGATCTGACGATCCAGTGGTGCATTATGAGCGAGGCGCTGGATTTGAATAATCATGCTTTCGGAGCGACCTGGGGCGGGCGGAACGGATCGTTTCATCACAACCTGTTTGCCTGCAACACGGGGCGCAATCCGAGCATCGGCTGGGGAGATCATTTTGATTTCCGCAATAATATGCTGTTCAACTGGAGGCACCGAACGGTGGACGGAGGAGACGCCAGTTCGATGGTTAACATTGTTGCCAACTATTATAAGCCCGGCCCGGCGACGGAAGAAGGCCCGGTGCGGTACCGGATCTGCAAACCGCAGCATCTGGATATGTTCAGCGAGGCGCAGCGGCAGGGCCAATGGTATGTAGCGGACAATGTAGTCGAGGGGTACCCTGAAGTGACGGCCGACAACTGGAACAAAGGAGTCCAGTTTGACCCGCAGGATGCCCGAACGCCGGAGCAAAGGGAAGCCACAGTAAAAAAAGTGCGGGCCTTGTCGCCGATACCTTCGGTTCCGATTGTCCAGCAGTCCGCCGAGGAGGCCGCCAAACGGATCCTGGCCGGAGCCGGTGCGACACTGCCCAAACGGGATCCTGTGGATGAGCGGATTCTTGCAATGGTTCGAGCGGGCCGGCCGGAAAGCGGCAATGGAATTATCAATACGCCGCAGGATGTCGGGGGCTGGCCGGAGTATTTATCCGCGCCGGCGCCGCTGGACAGCGACGGCGACGGAATGCCGGACGAATGGGAGAAAAAATACGGATTCAACCCCTTCGATCCATCGGATGGTTCAAAAGATTTGGATAAGGATGGATATACAAACGTTGAAGAATGGCTCAATGGAACCGATCCGACCGAATTCATCGATTATCAAAAACCGGAAAATAACAAAAACACCTTACCTGCCTTATAACAAGGTTCAACGATGGGAACGTATAGTTCTCCGAGCGGCGCTTTTGTTTTCCGGCATCTCGGCGGCTTTCAATCGCTGTTGTCGCGCAAATGATTCGACAGGGGTATTTTTTTGCCGCTGGATGAAACCAGCCAGAAGTTTTGCCTGACTGAAAGATACAGGTCCCAAAAGAAAGGATAAAATTAATCAACAGTATGGCGATGGACAGAAAATGCCAGGGCGTGATTGTTCCTGTGATAACGCCCTTTACCGAAAATGGTAAGATCGATTCAGAAAGCGTTTGCCGTATTACCGATCATCTGATCGCCGGCGGGGCCGACGGTATATTTGCCCTTGGAACAACCGGGGAAGGGGCGTCGATACCGATCTCTGAGAAAAAAAAGATGGTTCAGGCGGTTGTCGATAATGCAAAAAACAGAATTCTTGTATATGCAGGCATTTCGAGCAACTGTCTGGATGAATCCATCGCCATAGCCGAGCATTTCCTGGATCTGGGGACCGATGTTCTGGTCGCTCATGTCCCCTCTTATTTTCCTCTTCAAGAGGAGGAGATTTTCAGCTATTTTGTAAAATTGGCGGATCGTACGGCCGGCCCTTTGATGCTTTATAACATTCCGGCAACGACGCGGTTGTCTCTTTCGATTGACGTTACAGACAAGCTGAGCCGACATGAAAGGATTATTGGTCTAAAAGATTCCGAGAATACTCCCGGACGACTGGAAGCGGCCATTGAAAGATTTTCCGGACGAAGCGATTTTTCCTATGTCGTCGGCTGCGCCTCGCTTTCGGCACAAGGCGTTGCGCTGGGGGCGGCCGGAATTGTTCCCAGCTGTGCGAATCTGTATCCCCGGCTCTATAAAGCCCTTTTTGAATGCGCTCAAAAGGGCTCTATGCCGGACGCGGAAAAACTCCAGGAACAAACCGATCATATTTCATTGCTGTATCAAAGAAACAGATCCTTAGGTCAGTCGATCGCCGCCTTAAAGGCGGCGATGCACAGTCTTGGATTTTGTAAGCCCGTGGTTTTGCCTCCTCTGGAAACGCTTCAAAAAGAGGATATAGCCCGGATGCAAAAACAAATGGCGACGATGACTTTTTCTTAAGACGTTTTCAGGAAAGGTCCGAATAATAAAACTATGGCTGCATCAAGACCGATCCTTGGAATATCTATGGGAGATCCGGCGGGGATCGGCCCGGAAATAGGAGCCAAGGCGCTCGCCTGTAAAAAAGTGTATGAAATTTCCAAACCAATCCTTGTGGGGGATGCCGAGACAATAGCCCGAGCGGCTGAACTTGCGAATGTAAATCTAAAGATACGAGCGGTTTCGCAGGTCTGCGAATCAAAATTCGAGTACGGCATCGCAGATGTGCTGGATTTGAAAAATGTTCATCCAGAAACAGTCGAGTACGGCAAAGTGTCTCCGATGGCTGGAAAGGCGGCCTTTGAGGCCGTTGTTAAGGCGATTGCCCTGGCGATGGAGGGACAAATCGATGCGGTCGTCACCGGCCCCATTAACAAGGAATCCCTGAATAAGGCAGGATACCATTATTCCGGCCACACAGAAATATTTGCTGAATACACAAAGACAAAAGACTATGCCATGCTCCTGGTCGAGGGGAATATGAGAGTCGTGCATGTTTCTACGCATGTTTCCTTAAAACGGGCCTGCGAACTGGTCAAAAAGGAAAGAATCCTTACGGTGATCCAATTGGCGGATGCCGTATGCAGAAAACTGGGCATAGCCAAACCTGTAATCGGCGTTGCCGGCCTGAATCCGCATTCAGGCGAAGGGGGTCTGTTTGGCGATGAAGAAGAAAAAGAAATCCTTCCAGCCGTCGAACAGGCCCGATTTCTCGGGATCCATGCGGAGGGGCCTGTTCCAGCGGATACCTTATTTTCAAAGGCCAAAGGCGGTCTGTATGATATTACTGTGGCAATGTATCATGATCAAGGTCATATCCCCGTGAAGGCAGCGGGATTCGTATATAATGATCGGACAGGGAAGTGGGAATCGGTTCGAGGGGTAAATATTACGCTTGGGCTTCCGATCATTCGGACTTCGGTGGACCACGGAACCGCCTTCGACCAGGCAGGCAAGGGAACGGCCAGTCAGGAAAGCATGATCCAGGCCATCGAATACGCCGTTCAACTCGCTTCCTGAAAACTATTTTATACCGGATATTTTATGATCGTTGTAATAGCGGATGATCTGACCGGGGCCGGAGAGATCGGGGGAATCGGCCTTGCCTGCGGCTTAAAAACGGAGATTCAAAGGCAGTTCGATCCAGAAACGAATGCGGAATTATTGATTATTGATACAGACAGCCGGTCTCTGCCGCCGCTGGAGGCAGGGCAGGCAATGCGGGATATAGCGCAGAGATTAAAAAAGTCGGACCTTTTGATCGAATGGATTTATAAGAAAACCGACTCTGTTCTTCGCGGTCCGGTTGCAAAGGAACTGGAAGCGCTGCGGGACGCTATGGACATGGCAAGAATTTTGCTGGCGCCGGCCAATCCCTCGAAGGGCCGGATTGTTCGCAATGGGAATTATTTTATAAAGGGAAAGCGGCTGAATGAAACGGATTTTGCCGACGATCCTGAATACCCAGCCGCAACTTCAAAGGTTCTGGAATTGCCGGCTCTGGCCGATTCAGATCAAATCCGTCTGCTGACAAGCGATCAGAGAATTGACGGCGAAGGAATCCTGTTCGGACAGGCCGAGACTTCCGATGATCTTTTGCGATGGTCCAGTCAAATAGACAGGCAAACCATTCCGGCCGGAGCCGGAGAATTTTTTGAAGCACTCTTAAAAGATCGGGGATATTTCAAGAAAGGAGCGCCTGACGAAAAAGCGTTCCGTTTGAAAAATAAAACATTATTTGTCTGCGGCAGCAGCGCACAGTCCAGCCGTCAAATCCTGTCAAAAACAGAAGGTCTTGGGTTGAGAGTTTGCAGAATGCCGGATGAACTCTTTCAATCAGCGGATTCTGAGAATATACTGTTGCAGCGCTGGAGCGACCAGGCGGCGGAATTTTTTGAAAACAGCCGCGCTGTTGCAATCGTGATCGATCGGCCAATCGTCCGAAATATGCGCATCGCCAGGCAGCTTCGGCTCGCTATGGGAAAAGCGGCGCAATTGATATTCCAAAAGGTTTCCCTGAACGAATTGTTTGTGGAAGGGGGAGCGACGGCCTCCGAGATTGTTCGCTGTTTTGATTGGAATCGTTTTGAACCATGCGATCTGTTCAGGCCGGGCGTTGTTCGAATGAAGGTTTTAGGAACCGATCATATCCGCCTGACCATTAAACCCGGCAGCTACGCCTGGCCCGAAATCAATCTGCATTAAAGTTTGAAAGGATTGCGCTGTGTCTCATGAGACATTTCACTGGATTGACTGGCTGATTATTCTCTTCTATCTCGGCTTGATCATTTATATCGGCAGGCGCTTTTCTAAAAAGAATAATACAACGAGCGATTACTTCATTGGGCGCCGGACTATCCCCGCCTGGGCGATCGGCATTTCCGTTTTGTCCACCCTCATCAGCAGCGTCACTTTTCTTGCCTATCCCGGACAGGGCTTTAGCGGGAACTGGATTCTTCTGGTACAGGGATTGGCTGTGCCGCTGACGCTGCTTACCTTTATCTGGTTTATAGTGCCCCTGTATCGCCGGTTTATCGGGATCAGCGCCTATGAATACTTTGAAAAACGCTTCGGGTATTTTTCCCGATTGTACAGTTCTCTGGCTTTTGTTGTTGTACACTTTACCAAAATGGGTACTGTGTTCTATCTTCTGTCTTTGGCTGTGGCCTCTATGGCCGGACAAAACACCTACGCTGTCATTTTGATCGTCGGCGCTATTACCGTACTGTACACGCTGGTCGGAGGCATTGAAGGAGTTATCTGGATGGATGTCATCCAGGGGTTTATCTTTGTCGGAGGCGGGCTTTTTTGCTTAGCGGTTTTATTATTCCACTCGACGCAGGGGCCTGCGACCGGCGTAGCTTTGGCCTGGGAAAACGGCAAAATGAGTATGGGGCCTTATCGATGGGATTTTACGCACCTGACCTTTTTTGTTATGGCAATAAACGGCGTGTTTTATGCGATCCAAAAGTACGGCACGGACCAGACCATTGTGCAGCGGTTTTTGGCCGCAAAAACAGATCAAGACGGCATTCGAGCCGCCTTAATAGGGACCCTGTTGTGTGTACCGGTATGGACCATGTTTATCTTTATCGGAACGCTTCTATGGGCTTATTATCAAATGCGGCCGGAGCAACTGCCGCAAGGCATTGCTGGCGACAAAGTATTTCCCTATTTTATTTTGTCGCAGCTTCCGGTCGGCGCCATTGGTCTCATTGTCGCCGCTTTGTTTTCAGCGGCCATGTCCACACTCGATTCCGATCTGAATTGCCTGGCAGGGGTCGTAATGAAAGATTTTTATAATCGATTTAAAAAGAATGCCTCGGACAAGCAGAATTTGGCGCTGGGAAAACTCACGATCATTGTCTGCGGAGCGATCTCTGTCGGCATCGCCTGTCTCTATGTGCATATGGGAGGCGAATCCATACTGGGAACCGTGTTTGAATTGTACGCCGTCTTCTCAGGCGGAATTGCGGGAATATTTTTACTGGCCTTTTTCACCGTGCGCGCAAATCGAAAAGGCGTCAATACAGGGATTATAGCATGTGTTATTTTTATGGCCTATGCCGTTATGACTTCCACCAAATTTGATTTGGGGGGACCCGAAAAACAACAACTCGTCGATTTGGGAAGATTTAACTTCTCTCATCATAAATATATGCTCGGAGTGTATAGCCATGTTGTTCTGTTTGGGGTTGGATATGCAGCCAGTTTTTTCTTCAGACCGGAAAAAGACGTCCGTTCTATGACATTTTACGGCTGGTTTCAGCGGCATAGAAATCCGGATATCTGAATTTTATGTAAGCGTTCAGGCGGTTTTTGTTAAACAGCC
>JAKJEN010000072.1:0-8022 GCA_022705405.1 Planctomycetota bacterium
CAGCGTTCCGGCCTCAGGCAAGAGAAAGAAAATGGCGGCGGCTGTGGGAATGGGAGGGTTGGCTTTGGGTGCGTTTGCGGCATTTTTGCTGCATAAAGCAGACCGGCGGATTACCAATCCTCAGGAGGTCGTCAAGCGTATTCAGGTTAAGATTCTGGGCACGACCACAGATCCGAATTCAGTGAAGAAGGCGCTGCTGCCGCAGCAGTTGAGCGATGATTATCAAACGATTCGGGCCAATCTTGGCCTGCTCAGCAATCAGTCGGGGACGAGCATTATTCTGGTCAGCAGCCCGGGAGTAAAAGACGGGAAGACCACCTTTTCGGTCAATCTGGCCACCAGTTTTGCCAATTCGGGTAAGAAAACGCTCCTGATCGATGCAGATTTGCGCAAACCAGATGTGTCCGGAGCCCTGAATCTCCCTCCGGCTCTTCGCGGTTTTCAGGATTACCTGTTCGGCAAAAATCTTGAGTCTTGCCTGTATCGTTACAAAGAAAGTAATCTGTATATTTTAGCGTCGGATTTCAGAAACAGTGCCGATGCCCTGGATCTGCTGGCTCATCCACAGGCGGCCGAACGAATACGCAAACTCAAAGAGTCCTTTGACACGATTATCATCGACTCGCCGCCGGTTCTTGCCTTTGCCGATTCGCTGGTTCTGGCGCGCATGGCAGACGCCGTCATCCTGACTACTTTTTTGGGCCATACCTCGCAGACCGATATTCAGGAGGCCTTTAACCGGCTTTGCCAGATTGGGGCCAATATTCTCGGTACGGTGGTCAACAATGTTAAAGTGGAGCATGGCTACCGTTCTTACGGCTATGGCTATGGGTATGGCTATGCCTATGGGAGCAAGGGAGTTGAAAAGGGGCCGCATCGGAGAAAACGAGATGCACGGACTCTTCTGATTTCATCCCCGAAACCGCCGGAGACTTTGTAGGTCTTTAAACGTTTCAATTTAAAAGGCCAATGGGGGCGGAAAACAAACCATGCAGACTCTGATTTTTTATCCGCAAGAATTTTCAGACCCTGTCAAAGAACAGATATGGCGATCTTTCTTTGCTTGTCCGGCGGACCGGCTGCTAATTCAAATGATCAGAGAATATAATCCTTTTTCCTCATCCTCCTGCCGATTTTTAATTCCTGATGCCTGGCGGTCAACGGGGCTGATTGACGAGGAGGTTGATTCCTATGATCCGGCGGGGAACTGGTTTTCTCAATTGGCAGAATTGCGAAACGGCTCGGATGACTCTTTTTATATTCTCACGAATGCCGAAATTTTGACAAATTTGGATGTGCACTGGCTCCAAACAGAAATTTCCACCTTTGATTGGGATGTTTTGGCTGTACGCGTGGACCCCGCTCTGGAAGGGTCTCGAGAGCAGGTGAAATTAATCGACAAAGACCGAATTGTCGGTTTTCGCCGTCAATATCAAACCAGCGCTGAACCGGGCCGATCTTCCGACCAATGGCCGGATCATCTTTTTTTAAAATCCCATGTCCGACAGCGGCTGATTCAAGAAGTCCAATGGGATTCCTGTTCCAGTTTTTTTGAACGATTTCAAAAAGCGGGAATGAAATGCCGCTGGATTCAAGTGGGCGGTCATCGAAAAGAAATCTTTTCTTCAGCGGGGCAGGCCCAGCTCCTTAAATTCAGTCAGCATTGCTCCCCGCAGGGACAGCCGGATATGCTAAAGGCGGATCCCTCTGTACGGATATATGGCAACATCCACTGCGGCCCCAATACAAAGATCGAATCCGGCTCAATCCTTGTTGCGCCGGCTATTTTGTGTCAAAACTCAAGAATAGGGAGTCACAGTATCCTGCGGGATGTATTCATAGGGCCCGATGTACAGATAGATCAGAGCAGTCGCCTTCAGCGTCAAGCGATACTCGATTCGCCTGAAGGAAATAGGAGGATGTTGTTTCCGGCTATAGAAGGATCTGAGTCTTTTAAGAATCAATCGGATTCGGTATTTCGCAGATGGCCGGTTCTCTCCTATGCACGATTTGGAAAGCGGTTGTTTGATTTGCTGATCTCGTCTGTTATTCTTTTGCTGTTTCTTCCTTTTTTCCCGATCATTGCTTTGGCGGTTAAACTGACATCTTCGGGTCCGGTATTTTATCGGGCAAGGCGTCAGGGGCTTCACGGACGCCAGTTCGGCTGTCTGAAGTTTCGCACCATGATGGAACAGGCCGAATCGATGCAGGAACTGCTTCGGTTTGCCAGTCAGGTGGACGGCCCTCAGTTTAAAATTGAAGACGACCCACGGATCAGCCCGATCGGCAAGTTTCTTCGGGACACGTGCATCGACGAATTGCCGCAGTTCATAAACGTGTTGGTCGGGCAAATGAGCATTGTAGGCCCCCGTCCTTCTCCGGAGAGCGAAAATGAGTTCTGTCCCGCCTGGCGAGACGCTCGTTTGTCGGTTCGGCCCGGCATTACCGGCATGTGGCAGGTGTGCAGAACTCGCAGCGAATCGATGGACTTTCAGGAATGGATTTATTACGATACAGAATATGTGCGTCGTCTTTCTTTCGGCACAGATTTGTGGGTATGTCTGCAAACGGCTCGAAAACTGATTTCTCAGTTTTTGGATCAGTTCGGATAAGAATAAGGAATAGTATGCCCTGTTTTTTAGCAGGCCGGAAAGGAACCCTATGAGAAATCGGCTGGGGCAGATTAATTGGAATTTTCTTCTTGTTTTTGTACTGGCGGCTGCAGCGCTGGCTCTGACAATCGGCGGCCTTTGGTACTGGAACAAACACCTGCGCGCCAAACGCGGTCTTAGCGTTGGATTAGAGTCCTATAAAAATAAGCAGTGGGCGCAGGCGGCCGAGTCTTTGGGACATTATCTGGCGGCGATTCAGCCGCGGCAGGATACGGAAATCCTGATGAAGTACGCCGATGCGCAGCTGAATCAGCGCCCCATTCAGAAAAATAATATCGAACAGGCCCTGCGGGCTTATCATCAGATTCTTCGATTTGAAGAGAATCTGGAAGCCCGCAAAATCCTGACGGAACTGTATTTGCGAAACGATCCTCTGGAGGCCGAACGACAGGCGCAGAAATATCTGGAAACGAAAAATGATCCTCAGGTTGCCTGCTATGCGGCGCGGGCGAAGATGGAGCGTCGTCAGTTTTCGCAGGCCATCGATCAATTGCAGGATTTGATCCGAAACGATCCCGCCTGCATACAGGCCTATCTGCTGCTGGCTCAGGGGACAGAAAAGAACCCCCAACTGTCAGATAAAACTCCCTATGAATGGCTGACGGCCGCGGTGGAAAATAATCCGGAAGATCCGCTTGCCTATTTAATACGGGCTCGTTATGCGATTGGCAATCATCTGCCGGAATCCGCGGAAGCGGATATCCGAAAGGCCGAATCTCTGAACCCTCAAACACGCGAGCAAAAGATACAGATGGTATCCGTCTATCTGCTTGCCGGTCAGCCCTCCAAGGCGCGTCCCTGGCTGGTTCAACTTCAAAATGAAGAACCGCAGGATCTGATGCTATGGACACTTTGGGGACAATGGGCTCTTCAGGAGGGCTCTGAACAAGAGTTGATTCGCGTGGCCAAAGAGGGGTTGGCCGCCCTGGAACCGGATTCCTATGATTTTTGGAGCGTAGCGGCGGAATTGTTTATTCAAGCCGGTCAGTGGAAAGAGGCACAGTCAGTCATTCAGCAGCTGACCGACAGGAAGGAAAGGCCGGAGATTGTTTCTTATCTCGAAGGGCTGCTGGCGCAGGCGAAAGGGGATTGGTCCGGCGCTGTTGCGGCCTGGCAGAAGGTAGCCAACTCTTCGGAAGCAGGCACGGCGGTTCAAATCAAACTGGCACAGGCCCTGGAGCAGATGGGGGATCGCACCGCTGCGATTCAGCGATTGCGGACTTTGCTGGTTCGCCGGCCGGAGGAGATGGGGGCCTATACTCTTTTGGCTCGCTGGTATGCCGATGCCGGGCGATGGACAGAATCTCTGGATTATCTCCGACAGGCGCTGCGGATTCAGCCGGAGGATGCGGCGCTAAAAAAACTGATGATGGAAATTAAAATCCGGCAGGCCCAGGCAACCAGTCTTCCTCTGGAGGATGAAGAATGGAACCGGCTTCAGAAGGGATGGGATGCCGATTCGCCGGAAGATCCGGGGATTGCTTTTATTCAGGTTCAGGCCTGCCTGCGGAAGGGGCGAATCGAGGAGGCAGAAAGCCGGTTAAACCAGATAGAAAAAGCGAGGGCGGATAATTTCCAGATTCGGCTGTTGAGGGCGGATGTGATGCTGGCCAGGCAGCAAATACAGGAAGCTGAGCGATTTCTGGATGAAACCATAGATCTGTATCCGGGTTCACTGGAAGCGGTTCAGAAACGATTGGTTCTTTCTCTTCAGAAAAAAGATTACCAGGGCAGTCTGGATTTCCTTCGTCGCGCACAAGGGCAGGCGGCGGATGAATCCAGGCAAAAAATGATTCGACTCTGGACAGTGGAAGTTCTGGTTCTTGCCGGGCGGGAAAAGGAAGCGATTGAATCGCTGAAGGCCATTCTTGAGGCGGATCCAAAGAATATCGCTGTACGCAGACGGCTTTTGGATTTGACTCTCAAGACGGAAACTCCTGTTCGTCTGCAAGAGCAGATAGAAGAGATTAAAAAACTGGAAGGCGAAGCAGGCAGGCAATGGCGGTATGAGCAAGCCCGATTTCTGTTTCATCGCGGCGATATCAACCGGGATTACCCGCAACTGGTATCTATTCTGGAAGGGATTCTTCGGGATTACCCGGAGGACCAATCCAGCCGTATTTTACTGGCATCCAGTCATGAGGCGGCCGGGAACCTGCGTCTTGCAATGAAAGAATATCAGGATGCTTTGGATCGAGATCCGGAAAATCTTGATCTGATCGTTTCGGCCGTAGCGGCTATGTATAAGGCGGATGAATTTCGGCAGGCGGAAGCGGTAATAGAAATGGTATCCCGTCGAGGACTTCGCGATCCGCGTCTGGCCCGCCTGGAGGCCCAGCAACTGCTCAAGCAGGGCAAATTCGGGTCCGCTTCAGAACTCTTAAAAGAGATGATGGCGGCTAATCCGGAAGATCAGAACATTCAATTATCTCTGGCCCTGATCTATTTATATCAGAATCAATTGGAGGAGGCCGAACAAAGGATTGAACAGCTGCATCAATCCAGTCCGGATTCCCTGTCGGTAATCGCCGCTCGGGTTGAGTTGGCGATTCGAAAAAAACAGCCGCAGCTGGCAATGCAGATATGCAATGAAGCCATCGCACGAAATGAAAACTCGCAGCTTTATACGCTGCGCGCCGTGACCAGCGCAAAGATTGGAGATCCTGAACAGGCCGCAAAAGACCTGAAGAAGATGCTTGCGTTAAATCAAAACAGTCGGGATAGTTTATTGCAGGCGGGAGAGTTGTTTATTTTTATTGGAAAAGCCCAAGAAGCCGGCTCTGTTCTGGAGCAGGCCGCTGCCTTGTATCCGGATGATTTTGCTGTGTTAAAGAAAGTCGCGCTTGTCTATGCGCGAGATCCTCAAAAACGGGGAGCCGCTATACTTTTCCTGGATCGAGCCCTTGCGATGCAGCCAAAGGATCCGCAGTTGTGCCTGCTGAAAGGACAATTTCTGCTGGATGAAAATACAGCGGTTTCTGCGGAGAAGGGCGAATCGATTATCGCTCGATTGCTTCTGGAAAATCCGCGTATGGAAGCGGCGTGGGCTGCTCTGGCGGGATGGCATTATCGAAGCGCACAGGCAGGGCGGGCGATGGATTATGTTCTGCGGGGACTTGGGTTCTTCCCTGAAAGTAAATCTTTGCTGCTTTTGAAGGCCCAGATCGAGGGCATGCGGGGAGAGCATTTGGCCATTCCCACTTTGCAGAACATGCATCAGCGATTCCCTGAGGATGATCGAATTACAGCCATTCTTGCAGAGGCCCTTCTTCGAGCAGGCCAAACGAAAGAGGCCTTTATCATTCTTGAGGATCAAATAAAAAACTCATCGCGTCAACTGCCGCCTTTTCTTGAACAGATTTACATGATGGGTTTATATAAAAAAGGGCAAATTCAGGAGGCCCGGCAACTGTATGAAAAGATGGATCAAGAAGGGGCGGACCCTGCCGGCGCTTTGAGACGCTGGGCTCAGATTTTAATTGAGAAAAAGGATTGGAAGGCATTGAGCGAAACATTCAGACAAAAAGGAAAAGAGTCTCCGTTTTTGCTGGGGATGATCGCAGACTATTGTTTGCGCATTGGGTTGGAAGAAGATGACGACGGCCGTGAAATGGCCACAGAATGTCTTTCCTCTTTGATTGAGGACAATCCGGAACCCACTTTGTATTTATCGCTGGGCCGACTGTATCATTACTGGAAACAGTATCCGTCTGCGGAACAGATTTATCGTAAAATTTTGACTCAGGATAATAACGCCGATCGCCCAACGAGGGCGGCTGCGATGAATAACCTGGCCTGGATTTTATCTCATGTGTCTCAAAATTATTCGGAAGCGATTCATTTGGCGACTGATGGGCTCAGGATTCAGCCCGAATATGCAGACCTTTGGGACACAAGAGGAGAGATTTATTTAATGACCGGAGAGTATGAAAAGGCCAAAAATGATTTGGAAAAAGCGATTCGATTATTGCCGGCCGAAAGTTCTCAGCGAATCGAAAGCGGCTATCGTCTGGTAAAAACCCTGGTAAAACTTAAAAAAATTAAAGAAGCAGAAGAACTATATAAG
Organism: Planctomycetota bacterium; assembly: GCA_022705405.1. GTDB lineage: Bacteria > Planctomycetota > Phycisphaerae > Sedimentisphaerales > Anaerohalosphaeraceae > JAHDQI01. The sequence continues at coordinate 6,739 of JAKJEN010000072.1, forward strand.
CAGATGGAACAGTGGAACCAGACACATATGACCCTGACGAATGAGCAGATAAATGAATTGCAGGAAATCCTTAAACCTTTGTAAGAAAAGAAGATAAGATTAGTCAGGTCTATATCATAAAAACGTATATCTTCTTCTTTTTTTTCTTGTATAACAAGACAATAAATACCCATATATGCCACATAAAATAAATTTTAGTTTTTCTTTTTTTTAATCTATTTCTATTGTATTAAACCAATAGATGTATTATATTACATAGGTACTATTTAACGTCTGGATGCTTGCTGCCAGAGGATAAATAGAGGCGGAGAAAACGAAGAAAACCGAGGAGAGAAACTCTTTGTAGGGATAGGTTCTATCTTTACAAGGCAGGCCCTCTCTATTTTTTGTGTTTCCTTCCATTCTATCTCCCACTCTTTTCTCACTCGACGCTAAGCAGACAACAGGTGCAGTCTCAGGCGAGATTTGCCTGGGGCAAGTCGGCAGGATCTGATTCAGCCACAGGGTATTGTGACGCTGTATTATAAGAGGTGAAATAAATATTGGGTGAAACGTTTGGTTATTGGAAAGGATAGGATTATGAAAAAGGGAATGATTATCTTGACAGCCATGTTCATTCTTGGGGGCATATTGCATGCAGATGCCGTATTTGTCCCGCCGGTCAAAGACATTTTTGATCTGGATCACTTCTATGCCTATACATGGGGGATTGATCTCGGGTCGGATACTGTCAGCGCCCCGATTACCAGCGCTACGCTGACTTTTTCGGGGATTCACAACTGGATCATTGAGAAGAATGATCACTTGTACATTCATCTCCTGGATGATGCAGCCCTCGGATTAACAAGAAAATGGGATGGATTCAGCAGCGGCGATTATTTCAGAGGTCAAGGGCTTTTACTGATTGACTGGAGCGATCCGGAAGAATGGAATTGGAACAAGGATCTGGTGATTACCTTTACGGACGCTCAGCTGGCTGTTCTGAACGAATATGGAAAAGACGGCCGAATCGCGTTTGGCATGGATCCTGACTGCCATTATTTCAACAAGGGCGTGTCTTTTTCGATAGGCACCGGCGTTCCGACATCGGCGGTTGTTCCTGCTCCAGGCGCTATTACGCTGGGCACAGTCGGCCTGATGTTTGTTGGTTGGCTGCGGACGCGCAAATCTCTTTAATTATCAATAAAGAGTCAAAGTCCTGCCGACTGCCTGTCTGTTAAGACGGATGGGCGGGGACAGACTCTGATTGGTTAAAAGAGAAGAGTAAAAATATTTTGCCGGTCT
>JAKJEN010000072.1:8137-12862 GCA_022705405.1 Planctomycetota bacterium
CACTGGCGGCTGAACAGGGCAAAATCATGTCCATTGATGATTGCATCGCCGCTGAGGTCCTGCACAAGGGCAGGGCCTTCTTTTAGCCAGGCGCCGGAGAATGAAATCAAATCTTCCAAGTCAACACGCTGATCCTGATTAAAATCGGCCCGGTTTTTAGTTTGTCGCAGCCATTGACGACTGAACAGATCTAAATCCAGCAGATCAATTCTTCCATCCTTGTTCAGATCGTGGTAGTCAGAAGCCAGATCGTTGAGCCATAATTCAACCAATTGTGAAAAGTCTGCCAGATCTACAATTCCGTTCAGGTCAAAGTCGGCTGGATTGCCGTTCATGGAAGCCCTTGGTGTGCCGCCGTAAAAGCCGAGATTGATGCGTTTGCCGTTCGGCCAGGGTTCCGCTGTCCAGGGGGCGTTCGGATCGCCGGCGTCTATGCAGGGACTGGTGACGGCATCCTGTATCCATAAGCCGGTTTGTCGATCCCAACGCCCGTACTGACTTTGAAGGTGCAGATCCTGTTGAGATGGGGCTTGTAGGTTCGGGTCATAGAAAACAAAATTGGGGTTGGTATGAATAACTCCCTGGTTGTAAAGAACAGTCCCATAGCCAATGATTTCAAAATCGTCGAGTTCAGCGGAAATACAACTATAGGAGGTACTGTATATTGAATCTCGCACAGAGATCTGGCGCCCCTGGCCTTCAGTTTCACTCAATTGGTTAAAAAAGACGATGGAATGGTCCATGTAAACAACAGAATCAAAATCGCACACCAGCCCGCCTCCAAAAAAAAGGGCCTGGTTGCCCACAATCGTACAATGGCTTATTCGAATTTGGCTATGCAGATTAATCCCCAAAGCTCCTCCGGACCAGGCCTTGTTTCCGATGAACAGGCAGTGTTCAATAACCGAATGGCTGTACTCCCCATAAAAAGCTCCTCCCCAACCTTCTGCTTGGCAGTTTTCAAACACGCAAAATCGAATCGTGGGGCTGGCATTTGAACAAAAAACAGCCGATCCATGCGGAGTTTCTTCGTCCATTTTTCCGGAAGAGTTTCGGATGGTAAATCCGGACAAAAGAAAATTGGGGTCTTCAAAATTTTGAAAAATAAAAGCAGGGCCGGCTCGGTCCGGATCGATTATCGTTTCAGAAATGATATCAAAGTTCTCGGGGTCTGTACTGCGGATAGTCAGACAAAGGCCCTCTGGATTGAGATTGTAATTGCCCGGTCCGGAATAAATGCCCGGATTGAGTATGATCGTATCGCCGGATTGTGCCGTATTCAGGGCATCCTGAATCGTAACAAACGGCTTTTCTGGAGAACCATTCGGATCAGGAGAACCGGCCGGATCGACAAACCAGACCTCTGCCGAGGATATCGAAAAAAACAATGAAAACAGGATCAGGTAAGTTATCCGCCTTGGAAGAAGTCGGCGGAAAGGGCTTACTTTCGATCTGTTATATATGCTTCTCTTAAGGGAGGTTTTCTCCATTTTCCTATGCCGTCCCACAGAAAGGCCACATGTAAACTGGGTTCTTGTTTCCGTTCCTGCAACTGCTGATTAATCAGCCGCAGCAAGTACTGCATGCAGGCGATACCACCCAACTGCCATGCCTTTGTGCCGAACTCAATCGCTTTCTGTCTGATTTGTTCTTGAACAGGAAGTTTAGCGGTCAGATGATCGGTCAATTCTCGCGACAAAGGCAGCAGCAGGTGATTCCATTGTTCTTTCGCTTTTTTATCGAAAGATCGGATTTGTTCGAGAAGATGCTGTTTTTCTTCTTCCTTCTGTTGCCGGGCCTGATTTTCCATCGCCAATCGTTCTCTTTTGGCCGCGACGCTGGCGGGCAATAAACCTTCTGCGGCGCTGATAAACGGATCGCTGAGAATCCAGACCACAAAGGTCATAGCCAAGGCGCCCTCGGCTGTAATGCTGAGGATCTCCAAAGGACTGAGGATGGACAGAAGTCCCAGAGAGATCAAGCCAGCCAAGGCCCCTATAAAAGGGCACAGGTCATAGAACAGAATATAGGCAGGAGAAGTAGTCAGGGGATGCTCACGGGCCATTTGCTTTCGGGTCACACCGCGGAAGATGGCAAACAGGTAGATGCTGAGCAGGAAAAAGAATGCCACGCCGGAAAAGCCGCTCAGGGAGAAGACGACCCACCAGCCGACGCCCGCCTGGCGAAGCGCAAGAATCAATAGAAAGGAAGCGCATAAAGCCAGCCACAGCGTTCCCGTCACATGCATTAATTTAAGAACTCTGCGCAGATTCATATCCCGGATCTTTGCGTATCCTTTCCCTGTCAGAACCTTCCTCTTTGCCGATTAGGGTGTGGTAAAGACTGTTGCGGCGCTTCCAGCAGAGAGAATGGGACTGACGATTTCGCCAATAGTAAGGCCAATAGAAGCCAAAATGGTCGGCGGGACATAAATAACATCGCCATCCTGCAAAAGGATATTTTGATCCATTCGGCCATGTTCCGCCATTTTTTTGAAATCGAGTCCGAATACCATTGATCTTTCGGAAGGATCCGCTGCCGGCCGGATGACCTGAATTTTTTCTTTCCAGGCAAGCGTATTCGGCACAGACCTTGCAATTACGGAAAGAACTGTATCCCGTCCCGTGTAAGGCACAGCCCCCGGCCGCTCCACTTGCCCGACTACATAAATAAATTTACTGTTATTGACTACCTGGACGTCAACCGGATAATCTCCAGCCAGTTTGTACAGTGTTGATAGTTTTTGAGCAATAATCTCTGCGACCTGACGGGGAGTTTTTCCGGCTACAGGGATTTGCCCGACATCTTCCAGCGAAATTGTCCCATCCGGTTTAATGACTTGAGTAATACCAGGAGACGCTTCGCTGCCTGTTAACAGTGGGATTTTAGTGCTGATAAGGGTCACTTCATCCGGCGGCTGAAGGATATACTCATCCATTGTCACATAAGTTTGATTGGGGTACTGGAATGCCTGGATGTCTTCCGGACGGGATGAAAAGCAACCATTTAGAGACAGAAGAGCAACTGCAATAATAAGAAAAAGACAATATCTATTCACTTTCATATAAATCCCTTTCTTGATTAGATTTACGTTGACACGAAGTCTCCTAACTACTTAAAAAATATATCGGCATAGAAAAGGTCAGTCAATAGGAAAAAATTTGGATATCACAGGTTTAGAAACGTCTGCTTTTGTTAAAAATTAAGAAGGAATTAATCTTCTGCTTGAAATTGCTCTTGCATACAGGTAAGTTAGTCGGGAAGCCGTTTTTGGAGAGGTGGCCGAGCGGCTGAAGGCAACGGTTTGCTAAACCGTCGTACGGGTAAAAACCCGTACCCCGGGTTCGAATCCCGGCCTCTCCGGTTTATATAGAAATAAGATGGTAAGGAAAGGAGACTCCGATCTACACAAAACAAGTATCCATCTTTCTGGAAAACAAAAAAGGGAGAATCGCAGAGGTAACCAAACTTCTGGCCCAGGAAAAAATCAATATTCGTGCGCTTTCACTGGGCGATACGGTTGATTTTGGCGTCCTGCGGATTATTGTATCTGACCATGACCGATGCCTGCAAATTTTAAAGGCCCACGATTTTACAGCCCAGGAGACGGAGGTCATTGCCATTGAAGTCGATGACAGCCCCGGCGGGCTTTATCGCGTCATCCAAATCCTTGAACCCCATGAGATCAATATCGAATACATGTATGCCTTTTTTGAAAAAAGCGGATGCAATGCGATCGTTGTTATGAAAATCGGCGATGTTGACCAAGCAGGCAAAATATTAAAAGAGAACGGTTTCTTGATTCTAACAGAAGACAAGATAGGAAATATTTGATTGGGAAAGGAAGGGTCACAATGAAGACAAAAATGACAGTCTCAGGGATTGTTCTTTTGGGAGCGATGTTGGTCTTAATTGGCGGCTGCAAAAAGGAGCCGTCTTCGGCGTCTCCTCCGGAAGCGCAGCCCGCCTCCTCAGCCAAGGTCCAACTGGATGCTGCAAAAGAAAGCGGTCCCATCAAGGTCGGCGCCTTGTTTTCAATAACCGGCGGGGCTTCTTTTCTGGGAGCTCCAGAGGCCAAAACCGTGGAGATGCTGGTCGCCAAATTCAATCAGGCGGGCGGAATCAACGGCCGCAAGGTCGAAATGATTATCAAGGACACGGGCGGCAAACCAGAAAACGCCATTTCCATGGCCAAGCAGCTTATTGAAGAGAACCGGGTTCTTGCCATCCTTGGGCCTTCCACCAGCGGAGAGACGATGGCCATCAAAGAAATATGCCAGGAAGGGAAAACGATTCTTCTTTCCTGTGCAGCCGCAGAGACCATCGTCAATCCGATTGCCGGCTATGTTTTCAAGACCCCGCAAAAAGACAGCGATGCCGCTCGCCGAATTTTTGAAGCGATGAAGGGTTTGGGAATCAGCCGGATCGGCGTTATAACCAGCAATGACGGTTATGGTATGGCCGGCAAGGTGCAGATCGAAAAACTGGCCCCGGAGTACGGACTTACGGTTGTTATTTCAGAAGTCTATGATAAGCAGGAAACCGATCTAACAGGCATTTTGACAAAGGTCAAAGGCCAGGAGGTAGAGGGATTGCTGAACTGGTCGATCGTTCCGGCTCAGAGTCTGGTTGCCAAGAATATGAAGCAGATCGGGCTGAATGTTCCTTTGTTTCAAAGTCACGGCTATGGAAATATCAAGTATGTCCAGGCCGGAGGCGAGGCGG
>JAKJEN010000073.1 GCA_022705405.1 Planctomycetota bacterium
CCGCGTTACCGCCTCCGCCGCATCGCACGGCAGTTCCAGCGTCATCTCGTTGAATACCTCCTTCCCCGGAAAACGGGGACGCACCCCTTTAATCGCCGTCAGCCGCCGGCAGGCATAGTCGGCCTTATCAGCACACAACTGGGCTGTATTTCGAAGTCCTTCTTTACCCAGCAGACTCAAATACACATGCGCCGTTAAGGCGCAAAGCGCTTCGTTCGAACAGATATTCGAGGTTGCCTTCTCCCGTCGAATATGCTGCTCCCTTGCCTGCAGCGTCAAGACATAGCCCTCTCGGCCCCGGTTGTCCTTTGTCTGCCCCACAACCCGCCCCGGCATCTGCCGCACATACTCCTTCCGGCAGGCCATAAATCCCAAATACGGTCCTCCAAAGTTCATCGGCAACCCCATACTCTGTCCCTCGCCGGCGGCGATATCCGCCCCCATCGCGCCGGGCGTCTTGAGCAGTCCCAGCGAAATCGGATAACACGAGACAATCAGCAGGGCTCCCCTGGCATGGGCCGCCTCGGCCAAATCCGTAAAATCATCCACACATCCGAAAAAATTCGGGTTCTGGACGATGACCGCCGCCGTCTGCTCATCCAGCGATTTCAGAATTGCCTTTCGGCCGACCAGACCTTCGGCGTTATTGGTCTCAATCCGTTCTAAACTCTGGTTGCGGATGTGTGAATCAACCATCGCCCGATAAATCGGGTTGACCGAATCATCGATAATCACCTTGTTCCGCCGGGTGATTCGCACTGCCATCATAGTCGCCTCGTAAAGCGCAGTGCCCCCGTCATACAGCGAGGCATTGGACGCCTCCATCTCCGTCAGTCGGCAGATCATTGACTGATACTCATAGATCGCCTGCAGCGTTCCCTGGGAAATCTCCGGCTGATAGGGCGTGTAGGCCGTATAAAACTCGCTGCGCCCGGCCAGCGCAGAAACCGCCGAAGGAATAAAATGATCGTAAAATCCGCCGCCCAGAAAGCAAGTCAATGCAGCGTTATTTCGACCCGCCAAGGAGGCCATTCGTTCTTGTGCCTCCTGCTCGCTGATTCCCTGAGGCAGATTCAGCGCCCTGCCCTGCAGCTGCTGCGGCACATCCGCAAATAAATCCTCCGCCTTCAATCCAATCTCAGTCAGCATCGCCGCCCGCTGGGCGTCTGTGTTTGATATATACGGCATCCTGTTTTCCGCTCGCTTTGATTACAAAATGATAGTTATGTTTTTTGAACGAACCTGTCTGTCATTTCCGCGAAGGCGGAAATCCAGAGTTTTGTGATAGTTTAATCAGGCGCACTCTGATCGAAAAGCCGGCCCCTTGAATAAGGCAGCGTCTTATCCTCCCTCTGTCTCCAGAAAATGCTTGTACTCTCCAGCGTCCATCATCTCCTCAAATTCTTCCGGATTGGAGGCCTTAATTTTAATCAGCCATCCTTCTTCGTAGGGATCTTCTTTCAGCATATCCGGATTTTCCGGCACCGCCTCATTCACCTCCACCACCTCGCCTCCTATCGGCGCATACAGATCGGAGGCCGCCTTCACCGATTCGACCACTCCAAAACTGCCGCCCTGATCCAGCGTGTCCCCCTCCTGCGGCAGTTCCATAAACACAATATCCCCCAACTGGTCAATTGCATAGCTGCTCAATCCAATAGTAAATACATCCCCGTCCTCTCGGCGGGCCCACTCATGCGTCCTCAAATACCTGGCTTCCGGGTCGATCATGTTCCCTTGTTCTCCATTTTTAAAAGTTCACGGTCCCGATTTTATTCTATCACAGCAAAGGTAAACAGCGCGGATCGATTGTCAAGATTTCTTTTTACAACAATCGCTTCCAGCCGTCGTCCTCGATTATCAATCTCGATTTTGGTCTGCGGCCCCGGCTTGCCGCTCAGCAGCGCAAGGCCGATTGCCCGCTGATCCGATTGTCCGGTAAAATGCTCTTGCCACCCGGCTCCCTGCTCGCCTTGATTTGCAGGTCCTGCCGCTCGCCTCACCCAGTATGGCACCATCGTTCCGCTGGTCAGTCGGCCGATTTGGCGGCCTTCCAAGAAAACCGGCGATCCTGCACGGCCGATGCCTTTTCCGGTAATCCGAATTGGATAAATCCGTTTTTCAACCCCTGCCGACTGCATTGCAATCGCCTCGCGGCCAATAAATCGACGATTCGGATCGTTTAAATCTACTCCAAAGCGTCCTGTCGGACATGTCAAAATAGGAATCTCCTGACCATCAAGATCTATTCCGTACTCATGCCCATACAGCGGCAAAGAGGCCTCCAGCCGAAGCGTATCCCTGGCGCCCAGGCCAACCGGATGTGCTCCTTTTTCTTTTAAAATCTGCCAGATCCTCCCTGCGGCCGACGCCTGCACAAACAACTCAAAACAAACCGGCTCGCCGGTGTATCCGGTTCGCCCGATCAGCGTCTGTGAACCGGCCAAGACCGCTTTGCCCAGCGCGTTGCGTTTGGACTGCGGCAATGGGCCTTTGTCCAGCAGACTTGAGACGATGTCCTCCGCCTTCGGCCCCTGCACCGCAATCATTGCAAGTTCCCCGCTAAGATCTTTGATCCGGACTCCGCTGAACCCTGCGGCCTGCCGGTTTAAATGCTCCCAATCCTTTGGGGCGTTGGAGGCGTTGACTACCAGAAGCCATCGATCCTCATAAAATCGGTACAGAAACGCATCATCAATCGCTCCGCCTGCGGGATTTGCCAAAAGCGTATAATGCGCCTGTCCGGCAGGCAAGCCGGCCGCGTCATTGGTCAAAACCTCTCGCAGAAAATCCAACGCTCCCTTGCCGCCGACCTCAAATCGCCCCATATGCGATACATCAAACAGACCCGCTGACCGCCGTGTTTCCAGATGTTCCTGTAAGATCCCCCCCGGATATTGCACCGGCATCTGCCAGCCCGCAAAATCCACCAGCCGTGCCCCGCTTTCGACATGGCAGTCATACAATACGGTTCGTTTCAATGTTCAACCCTGCCTTTCCAATTCTTTTAAGATTTAGGTTCTCAAGTTTTTACGTGGACTTGAAAACTCAAAGGAACTGTTTTTAAGTTTGCCAGTTTACTCTGAAAACCACCCCTTTGCCAACTGGTTAACCTGTATTTTCTTTTCCTCCTGCATCAAAAATAATCGCCTGTCCCAACACCGATATATTGCGTTGATTATAGACAATTAAAACCTCAAAATCTCATTTATCTCCTCCATAAAAACCTTGTTTTCAGTACTAAAAACCAAGAATATCAGAAATTTCATTCCTAAAATTGCTTTTTTTTATTCCTTTTGTTATACTAAATTATCTATTTCAACTTAAACTGGGAAAAGAATACTTCAGGAGTTGGGCAATGAATCGTAAATTAGGGTTGGTCTGCCTTTTGGGCATTTTGTCCTTTGTTATCTGCAACTCTTTATATGCAAAGACGTTATATGTTGCCACAAACGGCGATGGAACCGACGGATTAAGTTGGGAAACGGCTTACACCACGATCCAGGACGCCGTTAATGCTGCTATTGAAGGTTCCGACGATGATTCTGAAGCGGTTTCAATCATCGTTGGATCTGCCAACATGGGACACGGCAGCGGCCGCTATAAAGAAAACATCTCTATCTCTCTTTCTAATCTGACCTTACAGTCAGAAGGCGGATACTCAAAAACGGTCATTGAAGGGGCACTGGCTTCCAAAAATGTCATCACTGTCAGCGGTTCCTCGATTACCGTACGCGGCTTCAGCGTGTACGGAGCTACCTCCACAAATCAGGCCGGTATTGCCCTAATCGCAGCCGCCTCCTTGTGTACTATAGAAGACAACCGCTGCGGTTGGCTGGAGGGCGGCACTTACAATCGAAACTATCGCGGCATCTTTCTCAGCGTAGGCAGCGACCATATAGTCCAAAATAATCTCTGCTCCCAAAATACCAATGCCGGCATCTTTCTTTCCAGCACATCCGGAAATCTCATACAATCCAATACCTGTTCCAGCAACGGCTCTTCCGGCGGCATCGCCATCCAGTCCAACAGTGACAGAAACCGGCTCATCGGCAACTATTGCAACAACAACTCCGGAAATGGGATTGATCTGGACGATTCCAACCTTAACACCCTGGCTAACAATACATGTTCCTATACAGAATATTACCCGGGAATCAGCATAAGCAATGGGCAAAACAATGTGATTACTGAAAATACTTTGTCGTACAATTCACACGGAATAGAAATTTCCAGTTCCGCCTACTACAACAGCATTACCTGCAACCTCATACAAAATAATTATTACGACGGCATTCAACTGAAAGGCAAGTACAACCAGGCGGTTGCAAATACCTGCCTCAATAATGCGCAAGGCGTATATGCCTATCAGGGGCAAGAAAACATCCTCTACCGAAATAAATTCAGCAACAACACAAGCGCACAGGTCAATGCCTATTATACCCGAATCGACGCCGGAGATTTTTGGAACTCCGCAATTCCGTTCAGTTATGGATATCGCAACGCCATCTATACCAGCAAATTGGGCAACTATTACAGCAACTACACAGGTTCGGGTACTAACGGCGACGGCATCGGCGAAAACCCATATACCACAACCCCGCTTCCGGGCTCGCTGCAAAAACAAGATCTCTATCCGCTGACCGATTCAAACATGACCTATGCCGTACAGGCCTGGTATTTTGCCGAAAACCAGATAATGACGGCTGAACCCAATCAGCCCGGATTCCTGCAAACCCTCGCCGGCAATGATTCCATCGTTTGGATATCCGACGCTGCGGCTCGCGAAGAGATCGTCTTTGCGGCGCTGAACAGCGCCGACGGGTGGAACGGCCAAATCCGCTTTTCCAACTCTCCGGCCGGAAACACCATCCAGATCCAGGTGGGCTCTGTGGATCCTGTCGAAGGAACCTTTATCGCCGGCGGGCCCTCTGCAACACTCGACGGAACCGGTCCTAACTTTACTTATAAAACTACCGGCCAGACCTTTTCCGTCAATGAGGGCCATCACTTGGCGGTCAAGATAACCAACACCAGCGCCGCAGTCCGGCAGATTTTTACGGGCGGCGCATGGACCTTCATCTCGGCTCCAGCCGGAACCCAAACACCCTGGCCCGGTGTCCCGGAACAGCCCACGACCAACCCGGCCGACTTGAACCGAGATGGATGGGTCGATATGGAGGATCTGGCTTATTTGGCAATTCGCTGGCAACGCGCCGATTGCAGCGAGTTTAACAACGACTGCGACTGGGCCGACATCGACAAATCCGGACAGGTCGGCCTAGGGGATTTGGAACTTTTAGCGACCTACTGGCTGATGGGTCCGGATGATCTGCTGGCAGGCGATTGGAACTATGATTTTAAGGTCAATATGGACGATATGGCCCTGCTTGCAGAACAATGGACCGGAGATCTTCAGCAACTGGTCGATCTGTGCGAAAACTGGCTAAAAGGATGCTACCCGCTCCCTCCAGATGAGGAGCCCAACGAATAAACGGCTCAGATTTCACCGGCATACGGGCAGCCGCTGTTGGGGCAAGATCGACAATCGCTTTTAGGCACGGACTCCTTAACCTGCGGTGCAAACGTCGAAAACAGTCTTTGCGTTTTTTTTGAACCGCAGTGTTCACAGACGGGTTTGACGGACTGGGCGGATTTTACCAAGACCTCCGTGATCTTACCGCAATCGGCACATTTATATTCAAAAATTGGCATTTCATATTCCTTTATACAAGAGTTTTTTATCTTTCCCATCTTATCTGACTCGAATCCCCGGTCAAGCGCTATTTCATAAATCATTACAAGACAGATCGGAAATAGGTTTATTTTGAGTTCTTTTTACCGCTGTTTTTTTTTCTTTTCTATAAATTATGGGTTCATTTTTTTCTAAAAAAAACGCCGATTGATTCGGCAAATGGCTTGACATGATCCGGAAGATGGGGTAAAGTATTCTCTTTGTTTGTGAATGTGAGCACAAATACCAGTGACGGATCGACGCTGAAAAAACGAAAATGAAATACCGCAAGATTCCTGATGAAACAATCCGGCGGCTGCCGATGTACCTGCGGGCGTTTTCTTTATTGCGGACTGAAGCGACTGAGACAATCTCCAGCCGACAGTTGGCCCAGCGTCTGGGTCTGAATTCACCGCAAATTCGCAAGGACTTATCGTATTTTGGAGCGTTCGGAACCCGCGGAGTTGGGTATCCGGTAGAAGCCACCGCCCGTCGAATTCGCCAGATTTTAAAATTGAATAAGGTTCAAAAGGCCGTCCTGATCGGGGCCGGCCGTCTGGGGACAGCCCTGGTTGCCTACCCCGGTTTTTCCTCATTCAATCTGGATATCGCGGCTGTCTTGGACAATGACCCAAAAAAAATCGGCAAAAAAATCGGACCGATCAAAATTGAGAACACCGACCGAATCTCCACGCTTAAAAAACGCGACATTCGCCTGGCCATTCTGGCCGTTCCCGCCGAAGCCGCCCAAAAAACAACCGAAAATCTGGTGAAGGCGGGAATCCGGGGCATTTTGAATCTGTCTCCGTGTCATTTGAAACCAGCCCGGCCGGTCAAAATCATCGACATCGATCTGGCGTCCCAGTTAGGAATACTGCCCTATTATATGTAAAAACAAAAAAACAATAGGAATGGAAAACCATGAGTGTACTGAAATTCACCCGAGAACAGTTTGAAAACTTCGTGTCGGCAATGGTCAAGTCTGGCCAGTCGGTCATGGCTCCACAGGCCAAAAACGGACGGTTTGCATTCGGGCCGCTTCAATCGGCCGCCGATCTTCGGCTGGATTATGATGTGACGATCCTGCCGCCCAAAAAATACGTCCTGCCGCAGACCCAGACCCTCCTGGAGTTTGAGGTCGGCGGAGCGTTTCGCAGCGTCGATTCGTCCCAGCCGATGATTCTGCTGGGGGTTCATCCCTATGACGTCGCGGCAATCAGCCAGATGGATGAACTGTTCAGCCAGGATCAGTATGACAAACACTATATGGACCGCCGATGCAAAATGACAATTGTCGCTTTGGATGTGGTTACCCCCAGCGAAAATGTGTTTGCCTCTTCCATGGGGACAGCCACCGTCCGCAAGGGATATGATCTGCTGCTGACCGTTCTCAAAGACGGTTCTGTTTTGGCCGAGGCCGCAACTGAAAAAGGACAGCAGCTTCTGAAACTGGCCGGTTCCTCGACCCCGGCGTCAGAGGCCGACCTCAGCGCCCGTAAAGCCATTTGGGAAAGCAACGAAAAGAACCTCGACAAACATGTCCTCAAATGCAAGCCCTCTTATCTTCCCAAACTGCTGGATCACAGCTACGAGCATGCGGTCTGGGAAGAGATGGCCCGGCTTTGCTATTCCTGCGGCTCCTGCAATCAGGTCTGCCCCACCTGCTACTGCTTCGATGTGCAGGATTTTGTAAACTGGGATTTAAAAACAGGCCGCCGGCAGCGCTGCTGGGACGGCTGTCTGCTTGAAAATTTCGCTACGGTAGCCGGCAACCACAATTTTCGAAAGGATCGAGCCGCCCGCTATCGCCACCGGCTCTATCGCAAAGGGAAATACGTACCCGGCAAGATCGGCGGTCAGATTGCCTGCGTCGGCTGCGGCCGCTGCATCACCGCATGCACCGCCAAGATTGCCAACCCCGTAGAAGTCTATAACCGTCTGATGGAAGATACCGAACTCGGATAAACCCGACACGGTCCTGTTGATAAGGAGAAAAAAACAATGTGTGAATGCTGTAACAACCATAAAAACGACATTTATCTGCCGCAGCTGGCCACTATCACCAAACGGCGGATGCTCAACGGCACCGAGCTGTATCTGCATCTGGAAATGGACAGCGGAAAGGATCTGGAGTATTCGCCGGGGCAGTTTGTAGAGGTCTCCGTCGCCGGTATCGGCGAAGGGCCTATTTCCATATCCTCCTCGCCCACCCAAAAAGGGCTGGAACTGGTGATACGGAATGTCGGCAGTTTGACGCGGGTCATCCATAAACTTGAAGTCGGCGGCAAACTCGGAATCCGCGGGCCTTACGGCTCGACGTATCCGGTCGAACAGGCCAAAGGAAAAGACCTGGTCTTTATCTGCGGCGGCATCGGGCTGGTGCCCCAGCGATCCTTTATCCGCTACGCACTCGACCATCGCAACGACTACGGTAAAATCATCGTTCTGATCGGGACCAAATGCTATACCATGCGGCTCTTCCGCGAGGAAATCGCCCTCTGGCAGCAGCGCAAAGACATGACCGTCATGGAAACCATTGACGAAGCCCACGACTGCTGGGACGGCAACGTCGGCGTTGTGACCACGCTGATCCCGAAAATCGAGAGCGATCTGCCCAGCAGTCTGGTCATGATCTGCGGGCCGCCTGTGATGTATAAGTTTGTGCTGATGGCCCTGGCCGAAGCGGAAGTGCCCGAGGATCGGATTTACGTCAACCTGGAGCGCCGGATGAAGTGCGGCGTAGGAAAATGCGGCCACTGCCAGATCAACGAAAAGTACGTCTGTCAGGAAGGCCCGGTATTTCGTTACAGTGATTTGGCCCTTGTGCCGGAGGCGATCTAATGAGCAAACCAAGAGTAGCCATATTTGACTTTGCCTGCTGTGAAGGTTGTCAGCTTCAGATTGTCAACCTTGAAGAGGAAATTCTGGACCTGATCAATCTGGTCGATGTCGTAGAATGGCGGGAAGCCATGAGCGAGCAGAGCCATGACTATGACATCGCCATCATTGAAGGTTCCATCACCCGCCCTGAAGATGAAAAACGAGTCCTGCTGATCCGCAGTCGGGCCAAGATCCTCATCGCCCTGGGGGCCTGTGCCGCCACCGGCGGAGTGAATAAATTAAAAAATAACTTTGATATGAAGGAAGTCAGGCAGTGCGTGTACGGCAAAGACGCCGATCTGCCGCATCTGGACACCTATCCCACCAAAGCGGTCGATGAAATCGTGGAGGTGGATTATAAGATCCACGGCTGTCCGATCGAAAATTCGGAATTTGCCCGCGTCATTCGAGCCCTGCTTCTGGGCAAGCGGCCGATGGTCCCGGACTATCCCGTTTGCGTCGAATGCAAGGCCAAAGAAAACGTCTGCCGCTGGGAATACGGCGAGACCTGTCTGGGGCCGATCATTCGGGCCGGTTGCGGCGCCCGATGTCCCACGGCCGGATTTCGCTGTTTCGGCTGCCGCGGCTACGTGGATAACCCCAACGTGGAAGCCGCCCGTGAAGTGATGGCCAAATACAATCTGACGGAAGAAGATCTGAAAACAAGAATGGTTTTATTCGGAAGCAAACAGGGGCCGACATTATGAGTAAAAATATATCGATCAATGTACATCATATAACGCGAGTCGAAGGGCACGGAAATATCGTTGTTAACGTCAAAAACGGGACGATCGAGCAATGCCAGTGGCAGGTCCCCGAAGCTCCGCGATTCTTTGAGGCCATGGTGCGGGGACGCCGGTTCGACGATATCCAGACCATCGTCAGCCGAATCTGCGGGATCTGCTCCATCAGCCACTCCTTTGCCGCGATCAAGGCCGTAGAGGACGCCCTCGGACTGGAAATCACCGAGCAGGCCGACAAACTTCGTCTTCTGCTTCATTATTCCGAGATCATGCAAAGCCATACCCTCCATGTGGGGTACCTGGTATCTCCGGATCTGTTTGGAGAAAAGTCCGTCGTGCCGCTGGTTTCCAAAGCGCCGGAGATTGTTAAAAAGATCATCAAGATCCATCGAGTAGCCAATCAGTGGTCCGAACTGCTGGCCGGACGCATCACCCATCCCATCACCGTCATTCCCGGCGGTTTTTCCATGATTCCCTCTGAGCAGCAGTTGAAAGACCTCAAAAAACAGCTCGAAGAGATCGTGCCCGATCTGGCGGCTGTCTGTGAAGCGGTACTCAGCGTAGCCGACAAATTCCCCGCCTTTGAGCGCGAAACGGAGTATATTTCGCTCAAGCAGGATAATCCGCCGCTTTATGCCCTCTTTCACGGCGATATTACCTCTACCGACTGCAATGGCGACGGGCCGGTGCCGGTTCGAGAATGGGAACGGGTTGCCAATGAATACGTCACCCCGCAGTCCACTGCCAAATGGACCCGGTGGCACCGGGACGCCTTTGCCGTCGGCGCCCTGGCCCGGTTCAACAACAACGCCGAACTGCTCAGCCCGCTGGCAAAAAAAGTGGCCGATATGTTTGGCCTCAAAAAAGGCAACTGCAATCCGTTCATGAACAGTGTGGCCCAACTGGCCGAATGCGCCTTTGTGGTGGAAAACGCCATCCAGACAATCGATGCCCTGCTGAGCAAGGGGCTAAAACAGGAAAAGGTAAAGGTGTCGCCCAGGGCCGGCCGAGGCAGCGGCTGCGTGGAAGCCCCGCGAGGCATCCTGTTTCACACCTATGAATTCAACAAGAACGGGGAGTGTGTCGCGGCGAATATCTGCATACCAACCAACCAGAACCACGCCAATATCCAGAAGGATTTTGAGAAGTTCGTCCCTGAGTTTATGCATCTTGGAGAAGACGGCCTGCGGCATGGAATGGAAATGCTCGTGCGAGCGTATGACCCCTGCATTTCCTGTTCCACCCACATGCTGAACGTCACATTTGTAAAATAAACGATCTGTCTGTCTATAAACAAAAACCCCGGCCTTCCGCCGGGGTTTTTTATTTCTATTCTTTTACCAATCTTTTATAATCTGAAAAACTTCTCTAAAATCGCCGTCTCAAATGACGATTTACAGCCGCTATTTCAGAAATGAAAAGAAAATGATGAAGCAGACAATCGTAATCGGGCTGGGCAATCCCTTAATGGGCGATGAAGGCATTGGCATTGTCCTGATTGAAAAACTGGAGGCCCTTGCCCGGCAGGGAAAGATCCCCAAGGCCGAAGGGATTCGATTTCACGAAGGGGGCGTCGGCGGGATGAACCTGCTCCACGCCATTGCCGGCTGGAAAAGAGCCATCTTGATCGACTGTGCCCTGATGGGCGCCGAGCCGGGCACAATCTGCCGCTTTACGCCCCAGCAGGTTCAATCAATCAAAAAATTATCGCATCTGTCTGTGCATGAAGTGGACATCCTGAAGGTTATCGAAATCGCCAAACAACTGGACGAATGCCCCGAGCAAATTGTATTTTTTGGCGTACAGCCGCTGGAAATTATCCAGCGTATGGAACTCTCAGACGTGCTGAAAAGCCAAATCGATCGATATGTCCAAACTATTTTGAATGAAATAAATCAGCCATTTTAACCTTGTGTATTCTGGCCAAGGCCCTATACAATACCGGTTTAATCAGAACCTGAAACAGGAGAAAATTATGAAGATCACTGTGACAACCCTTGCGGCCCTGCTGGGAGTCGTCTGGGCAGGACGCGCCGCACTTGATTCCATCCATTTCGACAATCCCGATTCCAACTACGCCTGGAAGGTCCACGATCCGCAGCGCCCCTCGCCTCCGGTAGTCGTCCCGGGCAAAGAAAACCACCTGCCTTCCTCCGATGCCATTGTGCTGTTTGACGGTACGGATCTGTCCGCCTGGAAAGGAACCAAAAATCCGGACCAGCCGGCCCAGTGGAAGGTCGAAAACGGCTATCTGGAAGTGACTCCTGACGCAGGCGCCATCCAGACCAAAGAGAGTTTTGGCTCCTGCCAGCTGCATATCGAATGGGCCAGCCCTGCCCTTATCAAAGGCGATAGTCAGGACCGCGGCAACAGCGGCGTCTATTTCATGGACCGCTACGAAGTGCAGATCCTCGACTCTTATGAAAATCCCACTTATGCCGACGGCCAGGCAGGCGCTATATACAGCCAGAATCCTCCGCTGGTCAACGCCTGCCGCCCGCCCGGGCAGTGGCAGTCCTATGACATTATTTTTCATGCTCCCCAATTTAAGGACGGCAAACTCCTGCGACCGGCGGATATAACCGTTTTTCATAACGGCGTCCTTGTTCAAGACGGGTGGATCCTGACCGGTCCAACGGCCTGGAAGCAGCGGCCGCCCTATTCGCCGCATCCGGACAAACTGCCTTTGTCGCTGCAGGATCACGGCAATCCTGTCCGATTTCGGAATATCTGGATTCGCCCTCTGAATGAGACCTATGAAAAGTAAAAGGGTTTACGGATTGCAATGGGCTTATATACAGAAGGAAGCGGCCGCTTGAAATGCAGTGAACTGGAACTGCATCCGGACATCCTCAAGGCCCTCCAAAAGATCGGCTACGAGGAACTCACGCCCATTCAGCAGCAAACGCTGGGGCCGATTCTGGCCGGCCGCGACCTGATCGCCAAGGCCGAAACCGGCTCAGGCAAAACCGCCGCCTGCGCCATCCCCCTCATCCAGCAGGTCAACCCCCAAAGCAACCAGGTGCAGGCCCTCATCCTTGTGCCCACTCGTGAACTGGCCCTCCAGTATGTCGAAGAAATCGGCAAGATCGCCCAGTTTACCCCTGTGCAGGCCTTTGCGGTCTATGGCGGCTTTTCGATGGATATCCAAAAGGGAAAACTGGCTCACGGCGTACATATTCTTGTAGCCACCCCCGGACGGCTGATCGACCTGCTTTATAATACCCCTCTGTCGCTTTCACAGGTTAAGACGTTTGTGCTCGACGAGGCTGACGAAATGCTGAACATGGGCTTCCAGGAAGACCTGACGACCATCCTGGAGAAGACCCCGAAGGGCAAGCGCACGTGGCTTTTCAGCGCCACGATGAGCGGCGAAGTGCGGCGCATCGCG
>JAKJEN010000074.1:0-2164 GCA_022705405.1 Planctomycetota bacterium
GGCTGGCGGATCTGGCCTGTCAAAGTCAGCGTTTGTTTGAGCGGATAGAAACGGGAATCGAAAAACTGGCGAGCGTGGTTCGGCACAGACAGCCGGGCAGGATAGATCTGGACAGACCGGCGTTGGCGGCTTGTTCGCCGCTTGCTGCGGGGGAGATTATTCGCCGTTGTCTGGAGGAGATCGGGGCGGGGCTGCGGGATTATTCATCACGGCATTATCAAGGATTGCTGCAAACAATTTATGCCGGCCGACTGATGCAGCAACATCTTCCATCAGGCGTTGAATGTTTTGCCGATGAGGAGGTCGTAACGTTTCGTCGAAAGGCCCGCACGGAGATCGAACAGCCGGAAAGATCGGTTTTTCTTGAGCAGGAGGGTATCTGCCGATTCGGCCCATTTGAGATCCGGTCTAATTTATTAAAAACAAGTCCAGTTTGTCGTATAAGAGAAAACCGGTCAAATGTTCGATGGGTCGAGCAATTGGACGCCGACAAGATCCGCGGCCGGATTCTGATTCGAGCTCGGAAGGCAGGAGATCGCTTCCGACCGCTGGGGATGAAAGCGGACAAAAAAATAGGGAAATTCCTTACAACAGCTCGAATTGATCCGGATATAAAAAGTCGAGTTTTTGTTATTGAAGATGCGGAAAAAATTTTATGGGTTGCCCCAGTTCGGATCAGCGAGATGGCA
Source organism: Planctomycetota bacterium (assembly GCA_022705405.1). Taxonomy (GTDB): domain Bacteria; phylum Planctomycetota; class Phycisphaerae; order Sedimentisphaerales; family Anaerohalosphaeraceae; genus JAHDQI01. The sequence continues at coordinate 690 of JAKJEN010000074.1, forward strand.
AAGGTTGATCAAAAAACTTGTCGGGTTTTACGGATTCAGATAAAACAAATACAAAATGTGTAAACGTTAGATTTAATAAGTGGATTGTGGACCTACAACTACCTTAAAAAATTCCTCTTGACAGTTTTTTTGATTGATTTTAGAGTATCGGCTTTATGTCTCTGCGCCTTACGCAGAATTTGTAACTATAGTCGAACTCTTTTGTGAATTAGGAGATTTTCAATGGCAACAAAGGTTGCAATTAATGGATTCGGCCGTATCGGACGTGCAGTGGCTCGGATTATTTTTGAACGCAAAGGCATTGAACTGGTCGCCATCAACGATCTGGCAGATGCCAAGAGCTTGGCTCACTTGTTCAAGTATGATACGGTTTACGGACCGTGGAAGGGAACTGTGTCGGCCGCAGAGGACTCCATCGTCATCAACGGTAAGAGCGTCAAGATTCTGGGCGTCAAGGCCCCGGCAGAACTGCCCTGGAAGGCGATGGGCGTGGACATTGTGATCGAGTCAACCGGCATTTTTACCACGAAGGAATCTCCCAAGGGCGGCTATGGCGATCATATCAAGGCCGGCGCCAAAAAAGTGATCCTGACCGTTCCCGCCAAGGATGACATTGAGGCGATGGTGGTTTGCGGAGTCAACGAGGACAAACTGACGAAAAATGTGACGTTTGTTTCCAATGCCAGTTGTACGACCAACTGTCTGGCTCCTTTGGCCAAGGCGTTGCACGAGGCCTTTGGGATTGAAAAGGGTCTGATGACCACTGTGCATGCCTATACCAACGACCAGCGCATCAGCGACCAGATTCACAAGGATCTTCGTCGAGCCCGAGCCGGCGCTCAGAACATCATTCCCACCACGACCGGCGCCGCCCGCGCAGTCGGCAAGGTATTGCCGGATCTGAAAGGCAAACTGGACGGTTTTGCTCTGCGGGTTCCGGTGATTGTCGGCAGCTGTGTGGATCTGGTGGCGATCCTGAAAAAAGAAGCGACCAAAGAGGAGGTCAACGCGGCCGTCAAGAAAGCGGCGGAAGGCAGTCTGAAGGGAATCCTGATGTATTGTGATGAACCTATCGTCAGCAGCGATATCATCGCCAATCAGGCCTCGAGCATTTTTGACGCTCTCAGCACAATGGTGATGGACGGCAAGATGGTCAAGGTGGTCAGCTGGTATGATAACGAATGGGGATATTCCTGCCGAACGGTAGATTTGATTGAAAAGATGGCCAAGCTGCTGTAAGCGGCAGACAGAGAATCGGCCGAATAAGAAAAAACACAGAAGCCCGCGGCTCAATCGCGGGTTTCTGTCTGAATACAGAAGAGAAATATAGGTTGCAGAAAAGGCAAAGACCATGGCGAAAAAAACAGTAGCGGATATTAATGTAAAAGGGAAAAAGGTTTTGATGCGGGTGGATTTTAATGTGCCTCTGGATAAGAAAACCGGCCAAATCACCAACGATGCCCGGATTCAGGGGG
>JAKJEN010000074.1:2241-12721 GCA_022705405.1 Planctomycetota bacterium
CACCCTGGCTCCAGTGGCTGAGCGGCTGGGACAGCTGCTCGGCAAGACTGTGATTTTCACCAAGGATTGCGTAGGTCCGCAGGTACAGCAAAAAGCCGCTGCGCTCAGGCCCGGCGATGTGATGCTGCTTGAAAATGTGCGGTTTCATAAAGAGGAAGTAATCAAGGACAAGGCGGCCAAGGAAGACGCCCAATTGCGCAAAGCCAAGGATGACTTTGCCCGACAACTGGCGGATCTGGCCGATGTGTATGTGGATGACGCCTTTGGGACCGCCCATCGCGATAACGCCTCGATGTACACGGTTCCAACGCTGATGAAGGACAAGCCGCGCGTGATTGGTTTTCTGATTGAAAAAGAACTCAGGTTTCTGGGCGATACCGTGGAAAACCCCGAACGGCCGTTTGTGGCGATTTTGGGCGGGGCGAAGGTGTCGGACAAGATCGGCGTGATCGAAAACCTGATGCGGAAGGTAGATCGGATCCTGATCGGCGGGGCGATGGCCTATACGTTTGCCCGCGCTCGGGATCTGCGGGTGGGCGATAGTCTTTGCGAAGAGGACTTTATTGCCAAAGCCGATGCGCTGATCAAGCAGGCGGCAGATTGCGGCTGCGAATTGGCGCTGCCGGTTGACACGGTGGTGGCGCAGGAATTTAAGGCCGGAGCCCGGAATAAGGTAGTCGAGGGAGACATTGAGGACGGCTGGCAGGGGATGGATATCGGACCGAAGACCCGCACGCTTTTTGCCTCTCGGATTGCCGATGCCAGGACTATCGTCTGGAACGGGCCGATGGGGGTCTTTGAAATGCCTCCGTTTGACGCCGGAACCAAGGCCGTGGCAGAGGCGGTTGCCAAGGCGACCGGCAGGGGAGCCCGCAGCGTTATCGGTGGCGGCGACAGCGCCAGCGCTATTGTGAATATGGGGCTGGAAAGTCAGGTCAGCCACATTTCTACCGGCGGCGGGGCCAGTTTGGAATTTCTTGAAGGCAAAAAATTCAAATGTCTGGAAATACTGGACGAAAAATAACCACGCAGTAAGAGCCGATTTTCGCGGATCTTTGTGCGATCAATCGAAGATCCGCGATTTTATTATGGAGGGCGATTGTGCCCGGACGACTTCCCAAACCGGGGACCCTTGAAGTGGCCCCCTCGATATTGAGCGCTGATTTTGCCAACCTGGCCTCGGAGATCCGGCAGGCGACCGATGCCGGAGTTCGGATCGTGCATGTGGATGTGATGGACGGGCATTTTGTGCCGAATCTGACGATTGGGCCGCCGGTGGTCAAGTGGATCCGGAAATGCACACAGGCGATTCTGGATGTGCATCTGATGATAACCGATCCACAGGAGTATGCCCCGCGATTTATTCAGGCCGGTGCGGATCATATTACATTTCATATTGAAACTGTAGACAAACCCGTGCAGTTTATTCAGGAGCTGCGCCGGTTGGGATGCAGCGTAGGGGTGACATTGAATCCCAAAACGCCCGTCGAATCGGTGCTGGAATATGTTCCGCTCTGCGATATGGTGCTTGTGATGACTGTGGAGCCGGGCTTTGGCGGGCAGGAATTTATGGACGAGGCGGCCCGTAAATGCATTGCCATTCGCCGACAGTTTGGACAGAGCGTCCGAGTAGAGGTGGACGGCGGGATCAACGCCTCTACGGCCGGCATTGTCAGCGGCTATGGAGCCGACACCCTGGTAGCCGGTCATGCGATCTTCGGCCAAAAAGACAGGGCCGGAGCCATTCGGGAGATTCAGGCCGCCGCTGAAGGAGCCGGTTCTTGAAGCCAATGGCCAAAGAAAAGAAAAAAAAAGGTTGGAATGGATATTCGCTGAGGCCTCGAAAAGAGATGCCGGAGGGGTTGTGGCTGGGCTGTCCGGGGTGCAAAGAGATGCTGTTTCGCAAGACGATGGAGGAGAATCTGCATGTCTGTCCGGAGTGCCAGTACCATTTTCGGGTCAATGGGCCTACACGGATTGAACAATTGGCCGACGAGGGGACTTTTGAGGAACTGGGGGCCGATCTAGCCAGCAGCGATCCATTGAAATTTACATGGGGGGATCAGCGGTATAAAGATCGTATCGAAATAGATGCGGACAATGCCCAGGCCCACGAGGCGATGCTGGCAGGCAAGGCGTTTATCCGCGGGCGAGGCGTGATTCTGGCGGCGATGAATTTCAGTTTTCTGGGCGGTTCGATGGGAATGGTCGTCGGGGAGAAATTCTGCCGGGCGGTAGATCGGGCGATTGAAGAAGAACTGCCGCTGGTGGTGGTCAGCTGCTCAGGCGGGGCCCGAATGCATGAGGGGGTAGTGGCGCTTCAGCAGATGGCCAAAACCTGTGCCGCTTTGGCGCGATATGACCAGGCAGGCGGGTTATTTATTTCGTTGCTGACGGACCCAACCACCGGGGGCGTGGCGGCCAGTTTTTCGATGCTGGGGGATTTTATCATTGCCGAGCCGGGCGCTCTGATCGGCTTTACAGGTCCGCGGGTAATTCAGCAAACGATCAAAATTGAATTGCCGGAGGGCTTTCAGCGGTCCGAGTTTCTGCTGGAACACGGATTTATCGATATGATTGTTCCCCGCAAGTCCCTGCGCAGCGAAATTGGTCGATTGATTGACTACTGCGGTAAATAGACCTCATCGCGGCATGTTTTTTTCTTTGACCCCAATCAAATCGGTGTTTCTGATATTTCAATTCTTTCTTTTTTCTGAAAAAAGTTTATAATCAATCTATAATTCTTTGAGGATAGAATGGGGTATTTTCGTGAAAACATAGAGCGGATGGCCGGATATACGCCGGGTTTTCAACCCAAGGCCGCCGATGTGGTCAAACTCAATACCAATGAGAATCCTTATCCGCCCTCGCCGAAGGTGATGGAAGTCATTGGACGGCTGCATCCAGAGCGATTGCGGCGATACCCGGAGCCGCTGGGGGATACCTTTCGGGCGGCGGCAGCGAAGATACTTGGGGTCAGGCCGGAAAATCTCATCTGTGCCAACGGCGGCGACGATCTGTTGGCGATGTGTGTGCGGGCGTTTTGCGACCGGCAGCGGCCGCTGGCCTATGCCCAGCCGACTTATTCGCTGTATCCGGTACTGGCCCGGATTCAGGACTGCCAGGTAATCGAGATATCACGGGCGACAGATTGGCCGGCTGAACTGGCGAAGGTCAATGCTCCGCTTACGATTGTGTGCAATCCCAATGCCCCGACGGCGGATTTTACGCCGATTGAGCAGTTGCAAAAACTGGCCGAGGCGCTGGATGGTGTTTTGCTGATTGATGAGGCCTATGCGGATTTCGCCTCTGACAATGCAATGCGTCTGGTCAGCCAGTATGACAACGTGATCGTGCTGCGATCGCTGAGCAAAGGGTATTCACTTGCAGGATTGCGATTTGGCTTTGGAGCGGCCGATCCGGCGCTGATTGAAGGGCTTGTGAAAGTCAAGGATTCTTATAACGTAGACGCAGCGGCAATCGCAGCGGCGACGGCGGCGATTCTCGACCAGTCTTATTTTTACGCGAATGTGGAACGGATTAAAACGGAGCGGCAGCGGCTGACCGAATCGCTTCGGCTGTTGGGGCTGGAAGTTGGCGACAGCCAGGCCAACTTTGTGCTGGCTCGATATTCAAAAGGTTCGGCGCGGCCTCTGTTTGAATCGCTGGTTTCCCGGAATATTTTTGTGCGGTATTTTGATCTGCCGAGCCTGGAGGATAAGCTGCGTATTACAGTAGGCACAGCCGAACAGAACAAGATTCTGGTTGCGGCGCTGCGGGACATTCTTTCCGAAAAAGGAAACAAACCATGAAGAACCGAACGGCTGCTCTTGAGCGAAAGACCAATGAAACCAACATCGCCATCAAAGTGAATCTGGATGGTCAGGGACGTTATGACATCAACACCGGGGTGGGCTTTTTCGACCACATGCTCTCGCATCTGAGCAAGCACAGCGGAATCGATCTGACTGTTCAGGCAAGCGGCGATCTGGAAGTGGATGCCCATCATACAGTAGAAGATGTGGGAATTTGTCTGGGCGAGTCGCTCAATCAGGCCCTGGGCGATAAAAAAGGAATTGTGCGGTTTGGCCATGCGGTGGTGCCGATGGAGGATGCCAAGGCGGAGGTCAGCGCGGATCTTTCGGGACGGCCGTATCTGGTCTATCATGCCCGGTATGGTTCGGAAAAGATCGGCGAATTTGATGTCCAGTGCATAGAAGAGTTCTGGCGGGCCTTTTCCTCGGCCGCCAAAATGAATCTGCACATTGAGGTGCCGTACGGAACCAACAGCCATCACATCGCCGAGGCGATATTCAAGGCCGTGGGCCAGTCCCTCGGCCGGGCGGTGTCGATTACAGGGAATCAGATTCCCAGCACCAAGGGTACGCTGTGATGGATCTTGTGTATGAATATCGCACAGGGATCGGGACGGATATTCACCGTCTGGCGCCGGATCTGATTCTCAAACTCGGAGGGATTGAGGTGCCGTTTGATCGGGGTCTTTTGGGCCACAGCGACGCCGATGTAGCGCTTCATGCGTTAATGGACGCCCTGCTGGGGGCGGCGGGCATGGGCGATATCGGGGTCTTGTATCCGGACACAGAGCCGCAGTGGAAGGGGGCCGACAGCCGGGCGCTGCTGCTGGGGGTCAAAGAAAAGATACAGAAAGAACGGTGGGAAGTGGTCAATGTGGATCTGACGGTGCACGCGGAGCAGCCCAAACTCGGACCATACAAGGGGCAGATGAAGCGGTCTATTGCGGGACTGTTGGATATTGATTTTGCCCACGTCAATATAAAGGCCAAAACTGAAGAAGGGCTGGGGCCGGTAGGTCAGGGCGAGGCCATGGCAGCTACGGCGGTGGCTTTGCTGCGACGGCGGATCAAGCGAACTTTATAGCGGATAAGCAGGGACAATCATGGGACTTAGACTATATAACACACTGACACGAAAAGTAGAAGACTTTAAGCCGCTGGAAGAAGGGCGGGTGGGGATTTATGTCTGCGGGCCGACAGTGTACGGCCATGCGCATCTGGGACACGGCAAAAGTTATGTCAGTTTTGATGTGCTGGTGCGCTACTTGCGGTATCTGGGTTATACGGTCGATTATGTGCAGAATATTACCGATGTTGGCCATTTGACCGATGATGCCGATGCCGGAGAGGATAAGATCGGCAAGCAGGCCGCCCGCGAACGCAAGCACCCGATGGCGATAGCCGAATATTATACGCGAAGTTATTTTGAGGATATGGATGCACTGAATTGTCTGCGTCCGGATATTAGCCCGCGGGCGACCGGCCATATCCCCGAACAGATCGAACTGGTGCAGACGCTGATCGAAAAGGGCTATGCTTATGAGGTCAACGGCTCGGTCTATTTTGATGTAAGCAAGTGGCCTTCGTACGGCAGATTATCAGGCCGAAACGTGGAGGACATGCAGGCGGGGGCGCGGGTGGATATTAACGAAGAAAAGCGGCATCCGGCCGATTTTGCCCTGTGGAAGAAGGCCGAGCCGGGGCATATTATGCAATGGAACAGCCCCTGGGGGAGGGGGTATCCCGGCTGGCATCTGGAGTGCTCGGCGATGAGTATGAAGTACCTGGGCCGCACGATCGATATTCACGGCGGCGGCATCGAGAACCAGTTCCCGCATCACGAATGCGAAATCGCCCAGTCAGAGGCGGCCAACGGCGTGCCGTTTGTGCGGACCTGGATGCACCATAATATGGTGACAGTAGACGGGCAGAAGATGGGCAAGAGTTTGAATAATTTCATTACACTCAAGCAGATCTTTTCCACGCACACGGAACACAAGCATGAACGACTAAGCCGTAAATATGATCCGCTGGCGGTTCGGCAGTTGATTTTACAGAGCCATTACCGAAGCCCGATAGATTTTTCGGATGCGGCTCTGTCGGCAGCTCAGAGCGGATATGATAAAATTACAAATACTGTAAAATCTCTAAGGAAAAAAATTGAAAAAATACCTGGTAAAATTGAAGAAACACCTGGTAGTGAAATAAATGAGTATGTAAAGTCTCAACTCCAACAAAACAGAGAAAAATTTGAAACTGCAATGAATGATGATTTAAATACTTCCATTGCGTTGTCAATTATTTTCAAGATCGCTACTATAACTAATGAGTATATCAACTATCCTGGACCAGATAAAGTAACCAAATCATCTCTTTTGGAAATTGATAAATTTTTCAGAAATTTGGGCGGGAACGTTCTGGGTATTATTAAGGATGAATATGATCAACAAGTTGAATCTGATGATATTAAAAGATATGAACTTGCAATTGACGGTATAATTGAATGGCGAAATGAAGCGCGCAGGAATAAGAACTTTGTAATTGCCGATAAGTTACGAGGCATATTGGGATCAGTTGGTATTATACTTGAAGATAAGCCCGATCATACATCATGGAGATTGGGATGATTCTTCTCGGTGTGGATCCCGGCTTGCGGGTGTGCGGGTATGCCGTGATTTCCGCTGCGAAGGTCGGAGAAACGCTGCTGGAGGCGGGTGTGATTCGAGCGGATCAAAGCAAGCCGCTGGAGGAACGGCTGCTGCAGATCGCGGAAGATTTTGCATCGCTTCTGAAGAAGTTTTCTCCCGAATCAGTCGCTGTGGAGGGGTTGTATGCGCATTATAAGCACCCTCGCACGGCTATCTTGATGGGCCATGCGCGGGGAGTAATTCTTCAACAGTCGGCCGCGGTTGGGGCCAAGGTGCGAAGTTTTTCGGCGACGCGGATTAAAAAGTCGCTGACAGGCAACGGACGGGCGGGAAAGCCGCAGATGCAGCGGGCTATCCAGTCTATGCTCGGCCTGCCGCAGATACCGGAGCCGCCGGATGTGGCGGACGCTATTGCTGTGGCTCTCTGTTGTGCCAATGAACAAAATCGTGTAAAACTATCTTTATGATCGCTCAGATTGAAGGAAAATTGGTTTCGCTGGAAGAAGACAAGGCGCTGGTGTCCGTTGGGCCGGTTTGCTATGAGGTATTGCTGCCGGGCTATGCAGTCAGCGCCTTGAGCGGATCAATCGGGGCGACAATTACCCTTTCAACGACGGAGTATTTTGAAGGATCGCTGGGCGGGGGCAATTTAATTCCGCGACTGGTGGGCTTTTTGTCGGCCGACGAAAAGGCGTTTTTCGGCCGATATACGAGCGTTAAGGGTATGGGGATCAAGAAAGGTTTAAAATCGCTGGCTATGCCGATCGGCCGGATTGCCGATGCGGTTGAAAACGGCGATGAGAAATTTCTGGCGACCCTGCCGGGTATTGGAAAGCGGATGGCGCAGGTTGTAATTGCGGAATTGAAGGGCAAATTGACGGCCTATGCCTTCAGCGGAGCGACCGGGCCGCAAGGGAACCGTGCGGCCTTTAGCACATTCCAGACCGAAGCGCTGGAGATCCTGATTGCCTGGGGCGAAAAACGAAATGAGGCGATGGAACTGGTGGAACTGGCCTGCCGCAAGCACCCGGAAATCAAGACCGCCGAGGCGCTGGTGCCCCTGATTTATCGGATCAAACAGGGAATTGAAGCATAAAAGTATCGCTAAAGGCGATTCAATATCTTTGCTTTTTGTTTTTTTGTATTTACTTTTGATTTGCTATGGCTATTGATCGAGTACTCAGCGGCGATTCGAGGGGCGAGGCAGAGGAGCAGTTCACCAATGCGCTGCGGCCCAGACGGTTGGAGGAGTGCATCGGGCAGGAGATTGTCCGCCAGAAACTGGCAATCGCTATCCAGGCGGCCCGACAGCGCGGCGAGCCGCTGGAGCATATCCTGTTTTACGGCCCGCCGGGATTGGGTAAAACAACCCTGGCCCATGTAATTGCTAATGAGATGGGCTCGTCCATCCGGGTCACCTCCGGCCCGGCCCTGACCAAGCAGGGCGATGTGATGGGCTTGCTGTCCAATATCGGCACAGGCGATGCGCTCTTTATCGACGAGATTCACCGACTCAGCGCGCCGGTGGAGGAGTTTTTGTATCCGGCGATGGAGGATTTTAAGGTTGATTTTACTGTGGACAGCGGCTTGCATGCCAAGACGATTAATTTTCCGCTCAAGCGGTTTACGCTGATTGGCGCGACCACACGGGCCGGGTTGCTCAGCGCCCCGCTGCGCGGCCGGTTCGGGATTCTGCATCATTTGGAGTATTACACCGCCCCGGAACTGACGCAAATCCTGATTCGTTCGGCTCGTCTTTTGGAACTCAAATGCGCAGACGGAACGCTCGAGCAGATCGCCTCCCGCAGCCGAGGCACGCCGCGGGTGGCCAACCGTCTGCTCAAGCGCGTGCGGGATTATGCCCAGGTCAAAGGATCGGGCAAGTTGACGGAGGAAATAGTCGCTCGCGCCTTGGGAATGGAGCAGATCGACCCGCTGGGTCTGGATGAGCTGGACCGCTCGTTTCTGCGGGCGCTGGCCAGGGTCTATGACGGCGGGCCGGCGGGCATCGAGGCCCTAGCCGCCACGCTGGGCGAAGAGCGGGATACGCTGGAGGATGTCGTTGAACCGTATCTGCTGCAGATCGGCTTTGTCCGTCGTACCAAACGCGGTCGCGAGATCACTGCGGCCGCCTGCAAACACCTTGGCCTGAAAATCAAAGACAGCAAATACAAGGATTCTCAAAAACAGCTGTTCGAAGAGGAGTGATCATTCCATTTTGCATTTTGGGGGCTTGCCGAGAAGTTCGGTAAAGTGGTAAAGCAAAACGGCGTGAATTTCACGGGCGAGATTTTCGCTGATATGCTTGAGGGTTTTCAGATTGGCCAGGGTTGCGGCGGCAGGGGCCGACAAACGTTTTTTTTCCACAAAGGACCCCTCACAGTCCGGACACAGAAGGCCGTTATTGCGGCTGGAGAAATAAATCGTCTTCCAGCGGTCGCTGAATCGGCTGGGGCAATTGGTGCATCGATCCAGTACCGGCCGTATGCCCGCTTCGCTTAGCAGAGTCAGTTGATATAAAAGCAGATAGAGCAGAATGCTTTTTTTATCTTTGGCCTCCTGCACATCCGTTAAAAATTGCCGCAGGGCCTCGAACAGGCCCGGGTGCGGGTCCTGCATTTCTGTCAGTTTTTCCGTTAGCTCCGCTGCCAGCAAGGCGGCATTCAATGCGTCCAGATTGCTTCGCAGACCGCGAAACAGCGGCTGCTGACTGAATTCGGTCAGCGTAGATACCGCTTCGCCGAGGCCGGGCACATACGTAATCGATCCGCAGGCAAAAACCTCTATTGGGCCGTCGAAGGTGTTTTTGGGTCGGCGGGATCCTTTGGCAATGGCCGATAGTTTTCCATGAGCGCGTGTAAAAAAAGTCAGGATTTGAGAGGTCTCCGAGTAGGCGACCGATCGCAGACAAATGGCCTGATCCTGTCGGTGCATGGTTATTGACCGCCGCTGTCTTCGGGAGGTTTTTGGATTTTCACCCGGCGAACGCTGCGCGGTTCGGCCTGGGTGATTGTCAGTTTGAGGTCCTTGTATTCAAACGACTCGCCCTGTTTGGGGATATAACCCAGATGTGAAAAGACAAATCCGCCCAGCGTTTCATAATCCTCTTCTTCGGGCAGTTCGATCTCCAATTCGCTGTTGACATCCTCGATATTTGTGCGGGCGTCCACATCTACGGTGTTTTCATCAATTCGTTTGAAGGTTTCCGGAACGGACAGTTCGTATTCGTCGGTTATTTCGCCGACCAGTTCCTCCAGGATATCTTCAATCGAAATCAGTCCGGCAGTGCCGCCGTATTCATCGAGGATAACGGCGATATGGAGTTTGCTGGACTGAAAATCATGAAGCAGATCCCGCAGCGATTTGCTTTCCGGCACGAAGTAGGGTTTTCGCATCTTTTCCCGAAGGTTGAATTGAGCCGGATCTTTGCCGATCAGAGGCAGCAGATCTTTGGCGTAGAGCATGCCGACAATGCTGTCGATGGTTCCCTCATAGATCGGGATTCTTGAGTGGCCTTCTTTACCGATGGCCTCCAGGACCGTCGATAAATCGGCATCGACCGGCACGGCCACCAGTTCCGTGCGCGGGGTCATAATTTCGGCGGCGGTTGTCTCGTCCAGTTCAAGGACATTTTCGATCATTTCCATCTCTTCTTCATCGACTACGCCCTCAATCTTTCCCTGTTCCACAATGCCGAGGATCTCTTCCTGTTTTTCTTCCTGGGCCTCTTCGGGCTTTCGTTCCTGGATGCCGGCCAGTCGGCGGACGATGCGGTCGTGCAGATCGGCTATGTACAGAAACGGCCGAGTCAGCCACATCAGCCCTTTGAGAAGGCCGTACGTACGGGGCAGGATAAATTCGCCGGCATGTTTGCCCCAGGAATGAGGAATGATCACGGCAAATAATTCGAGGATGATAAAGGCAACCCCCAGCGTCAGCAGATAATGTTTGCCGGCCATCAGATGAACCAGAATCAGCAGAATGCCGGCGTTGGCGAGCAGCCGGAGGATGGAACAG
>JAKJEN010000075.1 GCA_022705405.1 Planctomycetota bacterium
CGTTTATAACAGAAGACAGCGGATGTTTCCATCCACCAGTTAATCACTGGTGGTATTGAAATCGGAAGAGATAAAACTTGACAATTTACGAAGAAATTAGAAGAGAAAAATTTCAATCAAATCGTCAACTGGGAGCTTTTCCGCAAATCGATTGAAACTGTTTGTGAAACGGAGGATCGCAAATCCAAGGCGGCCAGACTCATTATGGACATAAGAATCATATCCATGAGACGTGAAATATAAGTTGATCCGTGATTATGAAATAGCACCGGCTTCGACCTATGACAGCGCTGTTTTTGAGCAGATTTTGGATCCAGACAACAGCAGCAAGGATGTGTATGCGGATTCCGCTTATGTATTCCTATGTAGGATAATGTGATTAATAAGAAAATCCGTAGTGAATATGGACAATACAGAAAGTTGATGGCTTATTCATGGACAAGGAAAGTCACATTCGGCGCTGCCAGGGACAATGATTGCAAAGATCTCTTGTGGGGCCATGAAATGAGAGATAATTGGTATATCATCGGAGCAGACGCATATACCTCTCATTGGTGTACGCCGAATATTAAAGAAAGCATTGATCATAGATAGTATCAGGCCAAAAGAAGAAAGGAAATCGCTATGAAGATGTCTATAAAAAAAATCGTAGCGGTAGTTTTGGTTGTTATTGTGTTATTCACCATCTACCTGTGCTATCAGATTGCTCCCGCCAAGCCATTACCGGATAAAATCGTCGATAGTCTTTTTGACTTACGAAATTCATCCGAGTTGACCAATGTGAGGGCTGTTTATCTGTTTGGAGGCGAAACATCTGAAAAAGCAGAAATCAAGTTTTTCATCGGCCCCAAGACAATATTACAACGGCTTTCACGACAGGATATCTATGCAGGCAGAGATGATGGCTGGTTTATGCGATGGCTTCGAGGTGAATATCCCACAGCAGGGCTTTCGGGAAAAAAGGCCTTTCAAAATGATGATCTTTTAAAAAGGTTGGTACATTTTGTAATCCAAGAAGGTCCGGGGTTTTCCGGAGAACCTATTCGGGCTGTTCTGTGCTATATAATTGAGAAGGATGGAGATCTTTACGATTATGAAATCCGCCTGGCACAAAAAAACGGCATGTATATAGGCAATGACTGGCAATCCGAAGATCTGAAGCGGCTATTCCTCGAAATCGAAAAAAAATATCATCTTCAATTCACGGACAGTATATAATGTAACTGACATAAAAAGATCTTTTTTAGACAAGATCAATCGAAAATAGAGTTTTTATAAGATTCCTTATACAAAACTTTTAAGATTCAGGAAAAAGAGTTGAAAACACTCCGTTTTTGACTTATTTTAGGCAGGTTTAATCTAATTCTTTTAACCTTTGAGAAAGTCGATAACATGTTGCTATTCCAGCAAATGCGGAAATCCACATCAAACGGATCGAAGAGCATGTTTCGCTGAAATAATAACGATTTAAATACAGGAGTTGAAACGATCATGGCAAAGATTTATTACGAACAGGACGCCCCGATTGACGTCCTCTTGGGCAAAAAAGTAGCCGTCATCGGCTACGGCAGCCAGGGCCACGCCCATAGTCAAAACCTTCGCGACAGCGGTATCGAGGTGGCCGTAGCCGAGTTGGGCGGCACAGAGAACTTCAAACTGGCCCAGGAACACGGATTTACTCCCGGCCCTATCGCAAAAGCAATCGACGGCGCGGCCCTGATTATTGTAACGCTTCCGGATGAAGTGCAGTCCAAGGTCTATGACAGCGAAATCGGGCAGAATCTCAAGGCCGGCCAGACGCTGGGCTTCTGTCATGGCTTCAATATCCATTTCGGATATATCAAACCGCCGGCGCAGGTCAATGTCGTAATGATCGCCCCCAAAGGTCCGGGGCACCTGGTTCGCAGCGAATTTGAAAAAGGCGGCGGCGTGCCCTGCCTGGTCGCCGTCCAGCAGGATGCCTCCGGCACAGCCCGTCAGATTGCCCTGGCCTGGGCCAACGGCATCGGAGGAGCCCGCGCTGGCATTATTGAAACCACCTACAAGGAAGAAACCGAAACGGATCTGTTCGGCGAGCAGGTGGTCCTCTGCGGCGGGCTGACTGCGCTGATTAAGGCGGGTTTTGAAACCCTCGTCGAGGCGGGCTATCAGCCGGAGATCGCTTATTTTGAGTGCATGCACGAGGTCAAATTGATTGTTGATCTGATGTACCAGGGCGGCATGAGTTATATGCGGTACAGCATTTCCAATACGGCCGAATACGGCGACCTGACCCGCGGCACGCGCATTATCACCGATCAAACCCGCGCTGAAATGAAAAAGATCCTCGGCGAAATCACCTCCGGCGCCTTTGCCAAAGAATGGGTCAACGAATACAAGGCAGGAATGAAAAACTTCAACGACCTCTATCAGAAGGACTATCGATGCCAGTTGGAACAGGTCGGCCGAAAACTGCGAAAAATGATGAAGTGGATAAAGGCCAAAGAAGTATAATCCCGAAAAAAGAAAGGGGCGCAACGTGAAAAGAACAGGGCAGGCCGGTTTGATCCTGATGTCGGGTATCTGTCTGCTGGGCGGATGCCAGACCTTCAACGAAGAAAATACCGTCTATCGGAAATACTACCAAACCACCCTGGCGCAAAGCACGGCTGCGGATGTGCTGGGGCATATCTTCGATCCGACCGATGAATACATCAGCCAAAGCGAAAGTGTGGTGGCCTCCTGGAATCAGATCGACAAGGGCCAGAGCCACTGGTTCAATATGGTCGCTTTCGACGAGGACACGCTCAAAGCCGTCCGCAAATACGGCTTTTCATGCATCGAGCAGCGGTTGGGACCCAATGCGCCGCCGCGGCCCAAGATGCGGCTGGATGGGGAATTAATTCTGAGCCCGGAGGTCCTAAACGCCGTCTATCCCACGCAGAACGCAAAATATATCGCCATTTTGCAGAACGTCCGAACGTATTTTCAGGATGACGCCCTGCAATTGACAACCGACAGCCAGATTCTGCACAGTTCCACGATGATGGTCAATCAGGCCCTTAACGGAATTTTGACCATCCTGCATGAAAATCCGGCCTTGGCTTCACATCTGCCCTGGCTGGAAGGCGTGGAATTTGACCACCCCACCATCGGCCAAAGCCGCGTGCGAATGCTGATACTGGGCGATCTTGTCAAGATTAAGATCAAATGTTCGCCGGCCTGGTTCAGGGGTACCCCTTTTGAAAAACAGCCCGATGTGATTTATATGTAAAAACATGTAAAGCAGAGAAAACCTTAAAAAGCCGGCCCCCAAAAGCCGGCTTTTTTTGAACTCATTCCTCTCCATAAAAGATGTCTGCAATCTGCCATGGGATCAGGGCGGTATCATATATCCGAAGATCGTCGAGGAAGCCCTTATAACAGCCAACCTCCTTAAAACAGCCGACAGACAGATCATAAAATTCATCGGTATCAATCGGAGAGTGCACCCCTGCTTTTTGTAAGATCGGCAGACCGTCGATATAAAGCAAAATATCTCTCGTATCCGCATTGGCGCCACCCACATTCAAAACCACAGCGACATGATGCCACTGGCCGTCATTGACAGAGGGACCGCCGTAAATGCTTCCCATTTGCAAACGCAAGATAATTTTTCCGGATTGATCCGTCATAATCTCCCATTTGCCATATTCTTGAAAACTGCCCCAGCCAAGCAGGGTTTGATTAACGTCTGTTGTATTCATCCAAAAGCAGACCGTTCGATCGTTTTGTCCGCAGACCCCTTTAAAACCCTGCATAATCACTTTGTCATCGATTCCGTCAAAATAGGCCGCCCCGCCTCCGATTTTATAGAAACTGTGGCTGATTAAAGCTCCTCCAAAAGGTATTCCCTCTATGCGGCCTGTTGTATCCAGCCAGTTCTGGTCAAATGTCCAATGACCAACTGGTCTCTTAACGACCTTTTTTTGGAGCCATTCGCCGGCAAGACAGGCCAGATCAGCAAGGTTGATCATATTATCGCGCGTAAAGTCCGCGCCTCGCGCTTTATAAAAAGGATGATAATCCTGTCGAAACCATCGGCTGGCCAGGATCAAAAGATCGTTCAGATCTGTAGTTCCATCATTGGTCATGTCAGTCAACAGGATTTGGTCAGGCGGCGCCAGAGAGGCCTGGTCGGTCTGCCCATAGGCCCCCATATCCACGCGCAGATTTTTCCCAAAAATTCCCGCTGGGTCAATCGGTATCACAGCCGGCTCTTTGCCTAATTCATCAGCCGGATTGCCCGCATCAATGCAGGGACTGGTCGCCTTATCAAAGGTCCAGCGTCCTGCCGTAAAATCCCACCGCCAACCTTCTGATTTTAAATGATAATCGCCTTCAACCCATGTTGCAAGAGTTGTGGGTTGCAAAGGAACAACAACTGGGAGTTGATCTTCGAGCCAGTACCCGGGTTTTACAAACTTGGGTACCAACCCGATATTTCCGTCGCCGCCCAATTGGCCTGACAATCCCTGCACACAGGAATAACTCACCGTAATATAACCAGCGCCAGGGGAGCTTATCTGTGCGACTTCGCTGCCATTGCCATTGGCCCAGAGAATCGAGTTTTTTATCTCGATACGTCCGCCGGAAACTCCTGCGCCCACTGAAAAACCTGAATTCTGATTCTCCACAATCGTACAGAAGGATACCTCGGCAGTTCCCACTCTTGTCAAACCATAAATTCCCGCGCCGCTAAATGCTGTATTTCCGCAGATGATACAATTTTTAATAATTGGGCCGCCATCTAATTCAGGAACAGCATAAAGATAAAGAGCGCCGCCATTGTACGCAGAGTTCTCTGAAAACGTACACCCGATAATTTTTGCCCTGCTGTTAGAAAGGGAAAGCCCTCCGCCTCCGCCAAGATTTTGAAAAACTCCATAGCATTTATTCTGGGAAAATCTGCAATTTATTATCAATGGGCTGCTGTTTATAATCAGCATTCCTCCGCCGCCAAGATTTTGAAATTCAGGCGTATTATTGAAACCAAATTCAACAGCCCCATTTCTAATGGTAAATCCTTTGACTACGGCGTTTTCATCTTCGCCGTTATGAAAATAAAAGCCCCTGCCAGATTGCTGACAGTCGATAATGCATCTGTCCGGACCATTAGCGCTTTCGAGGATAATCTTCTTGCCGCAGAAATCCAGATTTTTGTTAAACGGCCCGGTATAGACGCCGTCGGCCACGATAATCCGGCTGCCGTCCCCTGCCGCGTCGATGGCTTCCTGAATCGTTAGGTAGTTCTGTGGAACAAGGATAGCGTCCAAAGATACAACCACCAACTCAATCTGAATCAAATACGGCCAATTCAGGGCATCCGGAGCATAAGGATAAAGTGCATAAGAATATCGACCCGGCGCAAGACCCTCGATATCAGCCGTCAACGTAAGAAGGTTCGGTTCCTGCCCTGCGGCGGCCCTGCCGGTTTCGGGAGCAGCCGCCAGCCATGTCGGCAGGTCGCTGATTGTCCAGTCGAAGGTTCCGCCGCCGGCATTGGCAATCCAGAGATTTTTCTGTTGAACTGCCGGCTGCCCGTCAACCGCTGTAAAAACCACATACGGATGCGAAGCGGCGATCAGCGGTCCGGACGGATCAAACTCACAAGCCCCCATATCCGCTATCGGCTGGCCCATTCCGGTCCCATCCATCAGACGAACCTGCCCCAGGATGTCCGTTTCCGGCAGTTCCACCGGCGGGTTTACAGACCCCGCATCAATGCACGGAGAACCGCTGCGAAGACGATAATCGCCCGGAAACAAAAATTGCGGGTCGAAGTAGATGTTTCCGGCCGTTCCATCCGCATCGGAAAAACAGCTGTTTACAGGGGAAGAACTATTCAGAAAAGTAATCGCCTGATTATCCCAGAAGATGCAGCTATCAATCTGGCCGTCACAATTAAAGAGTACAGCCGGGCCGCTTCCGGTATTTCCGGCAACCGTACACTGAGCGATAATCCCGTCGCAGTTATTAAAAGCAAGTGCGCCTTCAGTTGCCTGATTGTCTGACACAATGCAATTGATAATAACTCCATGGCATCCGGCTGCCGCTCCGCCATATGCAGATGTGTTGCCCGTAATCCGGCAGGATTCCACAAGACCATTGCAGCTTTGAAGCCCGCCGCCCGCATTTAAGGCCGTATTATTTCGAATTATACAGCGACGGATAACTGCATAGGTAGACTGGCCCAAAACCCCGCCGCCGTATGGCGCAAATCCATCCTGAATAGTAAATCCTTCAAGCCGACAGGCAGAGGTCTCATTGCCTGAAAAAGTGACAACCGGCTGGCTGGCAGCGGCCTTGATTATGGTTTGCTCTACAACCGACCAGTCTTCTGGATTTTCGGATCTGAGGAAGATGTTTTTACCCAAAAATTGGACATTTTCGACATAGATCCCAGGGCGAACAACAATTATATCTCCGGTCTTAGACGCCTGAATAGCCGATTGAATCCTTGTGTAATCTCCGCTTCCGTCGAGGGCCACAGTAAGCGTCTTGCTAAAACCCCAACAGGAAAACAGACAGAAACAGATCAAAACAGCATGCCTTTTCATCCTTCTTCTCCTAAACAGTTTTTGGGGGTGTGGTTATACCTTTTTCCTCAGGTTTAGTTCAGTGTACCAAAAAGAACCTGAGAATGTCAATTATCTACTTTCAGAGAGTTGCTGATAATTATATGTGGATATTTGATGTCGTTATTGTGCTGAGATTTTTTTCTGCTGTAAAATTTTGAAGAAAAGGGAAAACCTGTCGGCATGGTCAAAAAAAGAGCCGACCGGCAAGAAACAGCCAGTCGGCTCAGATTAAGACAGATGCCTGTTTTTATGTTCGTTTTTCTGTTAATTCAAAAAACTCTTGGCTACATCCACCGCAGTAGCCGCGTCAGGGGCATATCCATCCGCTCCGATTTTGTCGGCATAGTTCTGGGTCACAGGAGCCCCGCCGATCATGATCTTGCAATTTAGCCCCGCCTGGCGTATTGACTGGATGGTCTTATCCATTGCCGGCATTGTGGTAGTCAGCAGAGCCGACAGGCCGACAATCTGCGGCTTGGAGGCCTTGATCTTTTCGACAAAGGCATCCGGCGATACATCCACGCCAATATCTTCTACATTAAATCCCGCTCCCTTGAGCATCATAATCACCAGGTTCTTGCCGATATCGTGCAGGTCTCCCTGAACAGTTCCAATAATGGCCTTGCCGATAGGATCGACACCCGCAGCCGCCAATTGCGGCTCAAGAATCTCCATAGCCATCTTCATGGCCCGCGCCGAAATCAATACTTCCGGAATATACACCTCATTGGCCTTAAACCGAACGCCAACGACTCCCATTCCCGCGATCAGGCCTTCTTCGAGAATCCGTTTGGGAGACATTTTTTCCGCCAGGGCTTCCTTGGTCAGCCGAACTGATTCGGTTTGATTGCCCTTGATTACTGCATCTGCTAACGCCTTTAAATCCGCCATGTTTATCTCCTGTTTCTAAATAGGATTTATTACAAACCTCGGATTATACCATTCCCGCGGCACCTTTCAACCATCCGTTTCAGTTAAATTCTCTGGCCGTCTGCATAAAGGCAAGCATATTCTCCAGCGGCACTCCCGGCGGCAGATCGCAGCCGGTACTTAGGATAAAGTTGGGAATCTCCCGCATTTGCTCCAGAAGAGATCGGCAAGCGGTTCGGACCTGTTCCGGCGTGCCTTCTTTCATCACGGCCGTGGGATTCACATTTCCCATAACAACCACATCCGGCCCGGCCAGCTGTGCGGCCTTGACCATATCGACGCCGGTTTGAGGAGAGTCCAAACTGATCGCCGCTACGCCCGATCGGCTCATGGCCTCAATCAGATGCATGGTATTGCCGCAAATATGATAAATCGTATCCACGCCCGCATATTTATAATTTTCTATGATATGCCGGACATAAGCGGCGCTGAACCGTTCAAACTGCGAGGGCCCCAAAATAACAGCTGTCGGCTCAAGGATACAGAGCAAATCCGCACCTGCATTGATCAGCGCTCGTGTGTATTCCTGAATGATATGCGTGCTGAACCGGCACAGGGCCTCCAGTTTATCCGGATCAATCACCGAATCCATAGCCGCTTGTTCGGCCCCTTCCAGCAGGCCGGCCAGCGTAACCGGCCCGATGATGTAGGCGCCAACCAGCACGTCATCCGGAAGACCCATCCGCATCATCTCCACCGTCTTGATATAAGATTGAATCCGGGAATCGTGCAGAATATTGATGCTGCGGAACTTGTCCAGATCCTCTACTTTCCGTACCGGATGATACTCCACCGTACTGGATTCATGGATCGGGAAACGAACCTGCAAGCCGAGGGCGTTGGCTTCTACCGACAGATCCATCATCATAAAGGCCGCATCGGGCCGGAGTTGGTTCACCAGGGCGTCGATACAATCATAATGTACCCCGTGATTCTGCTGGGCCACCTTGATCGACATACCCAACAAATCGCATCCCGGAAAACCAACCAGGGGAACCGCCAGCCGGCGTTTTTGAGCGTAGGCATCAAAAACTCGCTCATTCAGCGACTTGCGTTTGAGCATAGAACTTACCATCTACAATTCACCTGTTTCAAAAGAAGACTTACGAATTCCAGAACTATTTATAAAAAATACTTTTTTTCTGGTTTTTTTTCTTACTGTATTTTGTTAAAATATGATACTATATTACTGTTTTATGGAAAAATACAAAATACATATAGATTGTTAACCATTGAAATGATCGCCAAAGAAACAAATCTAACGATTATGATATTATATTGCTGTTTCGAGCTTGGTCTATGAGCGAACCGTCAAATCTTATTAACCTGATTAATGAGAAGACCTTTCAATCTGTCGAAAAGGCCTTTCGCAAGCATTTCAAACTGCCTTTGGAAACCATTGATATTCTGGGCAGGCCGATTGCTTCTCGCTGCTCAGACGATTGTCGGCCAACGTTTTGCTCAGTCATTTCCAAAAACAAGGCGGGCAAAAAACGCTGCCTTCAGGACCGGATCCGCAGTCTGCATATTGCCTTTGAAACCGGCCAGCCCTCTACCACAGTCTGCCATGCCGGAATCATCTTCAGCTGCGTTCCGATTATGAATCAGGATATGCCTTTGGGCGGAATCTTGCTGGGCAGATGCCTGTCGGAACCGTTCAGCTCGGCCATTCAGGAAGATATGGAAAAACGTCTGCTGGGCCTGCGCCTTTCGAAATCAGTTTTGTTTCGATCCGCCCGGCAACTGCCGATCCTCAGCGCCAGAACCATTCACGATGCGGTTGAATTTTTGTATATTCTGCTGTATGAAACCGCTCAGCTGGACCCGCGCGTGATCGAATGGAAGCGTCTGCAATCTCAGCAGCAATCTCAGATCAGCGGCCACATTCATCTGCATAAACAAACCCAGCTGCCGGAGAAATATCCGTTTCAAAGCGAGCGGGAACTGATCGCCAAGGTCAAAATCGGAGACAAAACCGGAGCCCGCGAGATTCTCAATTCGCTTTTGGGCAGCATCCTTTTCCGCAATCCCGGGCAGCTGAATATTCTGAAAGTGCGGCTGGTAGAACTGCTGGGAATGCTGAGCCGTTCGGCTTCGGAAGCAGGCGTAGATCCCGATCTGCTTTTAGAAAAAAATGTCGGCTACATCAACAAGGTCTTACTTCTGGATACGCAGGAGGAAATTTGTGCCTGGATCAGTTTTGCCCTCAATGATTTTATCGACAGCGTCTATGCCCTCCAAAAGCCGCAGCGGCAAAGCCGCCTGGGGCCGGCTCTGAGCTACATCCAAAAGCATTATCGAGAAAAAATCACCCTCGATCAGATCGCACGAGCGGCGCATCTGAGCGCATCCAGATTGTGTCATCTGTTTGCCGGCCAGATGGGCTTTACGGTATTTGACTACATCGCCAGCTTACGGATCGACCGGGCCAAAACGCTGCTGCTGTCCACAGACCAGACCTGTCTGCAGATCTGTTACGACTCGGGTTTTTTCAACCTGAGCTATTTTAACCGCACATTTCGTCAGCAGACCGGAATGACGCCAACCCAATTCCGAAAACAGAACCTGCGTTAAAGACAGAAGCTTTTTGCATCCATTCGGATTTATTGAATCTCCGCCGGAGTCATAAAATCATAGCATTCAAACGGAATCCCCAGTTCCTGGGCCAGGGCTTTCAGATCCGCCAGATAATCGCCAAAGACGGTCATCGGGTGATTGGTATTGACCTTCAGTTCGATACGGCCGCAGAGTTTGATATACCACTGGGGCCAGTCGCGGCTGCATCGCGCCGTGCGTTCGAGCCATTCTTCCTCGCTGGGAATATCCGTTTTGCCGCGTCCGCCGCACAGGTACAATTTATGATCCCTGTAGCTGATGCGCGCCCAGGTGACCACGCCGGGTTTGCGGACAACAACCGAAGAGGTGCCGCCGCCGGCCTTGAAGTACATGGGCGTCTGTCGCTCGGACCAAGCGCCTTCCAGAGAATCGTCTCGACCATAGGCAAAATACGGAGCCAAAGCGCCGGAATTGACAAACCAGTAAAGCATTTTGTCGGCCTGCCAGTAGCGCAGATCATTGAAGCCGGCCGGTTTGCCGCCGGTCAGCAGTTTCAGAATCTGCATCGTAAGGGCCGCACCGTCGTCGGCTTCGGTCGCCGTGACAAAGGTCGTACCGTCGCCTTCAGGACGAAGCCGGTTATTCAGCAGCCCCAGCGTCAGATCCGTAGCCGGATAATGTTCGATCCAGTCCAATTGATCCTGCACGCCGGCAAAATTTAACCCAAACTCTTTTTTAAGATCGAGCATGGCGCAATAGACCTTCATCTGGAACAAAACCATGTCTTTGGTCAGTTGTGTGGCCGGATTAGTTCCCAGATCCAGCCGCATCTTGTGGGCCACCAGAAAATCAAAGGCCTTTTTCGCTCTCGCAACTGGGATTTTCTCAGCCATTTTGGCCAGGCGAAGACCGTCAAAACCCAGTTTGGCGATGCCGAAATATTTCAGAAAATCGGCCTCCGAGATTTTATTCCACATTTCCATTGAGCGGGGCCCAACCGTTCCATAGACCATGCCGGCCAGCTGCTGTTTGACCTTTTTGGCTTTCTTGCGATTGGCCTCTTTGACCGGCACATCAATTGTTTTCGGATAGCGGGGGGCATACTTGCCGCTGCTTAAAAACGCCTTGAGAGCTTCCGCATAGGAATCGTGATCCTCAAATTCTTCTACAAACAGGCGGCTGGTGCGGATGCCCACCTGTTCGGTTCCGCTGGCAGCGGCCAGCAGTCCTACCGCGCCGGGAAAGTCAGGAATCGCGCTGCCCAGCAGCAGTTTGGGAGTTTCCGAGGGCAGCTGCCACATCGGGCTGACGGTAAAATCCGGATAGGCCCAGCCGGGCAAAAAGTTAATAAATCGTTTTCCTTTGGCCTTGCGGATGACCTGGAGTCCTTCGGCCACGCTGGAGACCGGCTTTTGCGGATTGAGAACATGGGCCTGCCAGCCAAGCCCTTTAATAACCTTCTTTAATTGTTCGATCTGCGGTTTGGCGACAGCCATTACTTCTCGACACGGAGCTTCGCGAGCATCCAGCGGAATATAAATATCGACTACTTTCTTCATAGATCTTCCTTTCTACGGGTCTTTGGAATTATTACTTTTTTCGTTGTTTTTTTTTATTCGCTGAGCCACTGGCCCCCTTGATCGATATTGTCTTTTGTAAAGACGCGCGAGTTGAGCGTAATTTCCTTTTCAACCGTTTGACCGCTGAGAATCTGAACCGCCGTCTGAATGGCTTCTTTTCCGCCGGTGGGATATTCAAAACTGGCCGACAGAATACCCTGCTTTACATAGGCCTGCCCTTCCTGCGGAAGCGCATCGATACCGACAAACAGGATTTCTTTTTCCCGACCGGCCGCCTGAGCCGCCAGATACGCCCCGTGGGCTCCGGGATCGTTGTGCGCATAGACCAGATCGATTTGAGGAAAACGGGCAAGCGCGGATTCCATTTCCTTGCGTGCGTTGGGCTCCAGCCACTTCATATCCGCTTCAAAAATGATCTCCAGCCCGCTGCCGCTGATTCCTTCGCGGAATCCCAAATGGCGGTCCTGTCCGGGGGTAGAGGTCATCAGCCCCTTTAATTCCACTACTTTGCCCTTGCCGCCGAGTGTATTTACGATCCATCGGCCGGCGGACTTGCCGATTTTTTTATTATCAGCGCCGATAAAGCACGTGTACTGATCGCCCAAAACTCTTCGATCCAGGACGATGACCGGAATCCCCTGAATATAGGCCTGCGCCACCACAGGCGTCAACGGAGCCGCTTCTTTGGGCGAGATAATAATCAAATCCACCCCGGCGCTGATAAACTCCTCAACCTGGGCCTGCTGCTTGAGGGTATCATTTTGTGCATCCTTAAAAATCATCCGGATCTCGCCGTATTCCTGTGCGGCCTGCCGGACATCGGCATTCATCTGAACCCGCCACGGCTCTCCCAGATTGCACTGACTCATGCCGATCGTCCAGCGCGGCCGGGAAGAGTCTTTTTCCTGCGGCTGGGTCTGGCCGGGCCGGTCTTTTTTTTGACATCCTGCAGCCAGCAGAATTCCTGCAAGAATCAGCAAAGCAATCCATCCGATTTTTTTCA
>JAKJEN010000076.1 GCA_022705405.1 Planctomycetota bacterium
GTTCTCTGAGCAGAAACCGCCAGTCCCGCTCGATGCAATGTCTTCTTCGAAACAAAGCGATCTTCTTCCCGGATCGGGGATCAATCGGCGTAATGACCGGGGCGCCGTTTTTCTGGGCAACCAGCAAATTGCGGGGTTTAAAGTCCCAATGGAAGAAGTTGCCCTGATGCATAACCTGCAGCAGTCGCAGCAGTTCTCGGACAATGCCCTCAAGCCGCTCTTTATCCGGTTTTCCGCGCATCTGTTCAAGAATCCGATCCAGCGAAATCGCCCCTTCCACTTCTCGGATCATATAAAGACCGCAGAGAGCCAGTCCCACTTTGTTTTTGATAACTGCCGTCAGGACCGGTTCCGGTTGTGGAATCCCCAGTCGCTTCAGCGCCAAGCAGCCCTCCAGTTCCCGTACAGCCAAACTTCTGCGAAAAGCGCCGAGCAGACGATTGCGCTGCCGAAAATATCGTTTCACATAAACGGTCCCCAAGCCCTCCGATGTCCAGCGGAAGACGTCGGCCCAGTTTTTTTTTACAATCTGTCGGCCGCGATCCCAACGCCAAATCGCATTCTCTGAAAGTACCCCGGCGCGCTTCAGCGATTCCTCGTAATTCGGATTGATGTAGACGACCTCAAGCATACATTCGCAGATCCGTTTCTATACCGAATTCAAGTCCGAACGCCTCCGATTAATTGGGTTTCATATAAGTTTTTATAGATTTGACATCTCTGGATTAATTGGTCATGCTTACCCTGATCCACAATACGACCCTGGTTTATGACCACAATCCGGTCGGCGGAAATGACGGTGCTGAAACGGTGAGCAATCAGAAAGCAGGTCCGGCCTTTCATCAGAGTTTCCAAGGCCGCATGAATCTTGGCTTCGCTGTCGGCGTCAATCTGGCTCATGGCTTCGTCAAAAATCAATATTGCGGGACTTTTGAGAATTGCCCGAGCAATCACAATCCGTTGCAGCTGACCGCCGCTAAAACCGCTGCTGTGTTCGCCGATCCGGGTCTGGTATCCGTCCGGCAGAGGCTCAATAAATTCATGAGCAAACGCTTTTTTGGCCGCTTCAACGACCTCATCCAGTCTGGCTCCGGGCTTTCCATAGGCGATGTTGTTGGCGATGGTATCGTTAAAGGTCACAACATTCTGCGTCACCATGCTGATTTGGTCTCGCAGACTTTTGAGCGTGCCCTTATGGATATCCTGGTCATCGAATAAAATCCGGCCGCTGTCTGGATCATAGAACCGTGGGATCAGATTCACCAGCGTTGTTTTGCCGGAACCGTTGGGACCGACCACGGCGACTGTCTGTCCCGCCGGCACCTCCAGATGAATGCCGCAAAGCGCAGGGGTTTGGGAGCCGGGATAGGTGAAAACAATATTGTCAAAGACAATTTTTTGTTTGAAGGGCTTCAATTCCACCGCCTGCGGAATCTCCGGCTCGACGGGTTCATCCAGTACGGCGAAGACCCGTTCGGCCGCCGCATTGGCCTTTTGCACATCGTTCCAGACATCGCTGACCTTGCGGATGGATTCGGCGGCCGTCCCCAGAAAAATCAGCATCGCAAAAAAAGAACTGGGCTGCATGTTCTGGGATGGATTGAAAACCCATACCGCTCCGGTCAGCAGAGCCGCCGAACCGGCAAACATCCCCAGCACATCTATCAGCGGATTAGTGGCTGCTTCAACTTTGGCCACACGGATCAATTGTTTGAGAAGAGTACGATTGGCCTGACGATATAAGGCAATTTCATGGTCCTGGCGGTTATAAACCTTGACCACTCGCAGAGCATTCATGGCTTCCTGAATCCGGCCGAGCAGATGAGCTGAAATCACCAGCGATTTTTTAGTCGCTTTTTTGATCTTTTTGCCAAGAATCATAAACAAGCCAAGAACCAGAGGAGCCGCTGTCAGAAAAATGGCCGTCAATTCCCAACTGATTATTGCTGCGGCAGCAATACACGCTATTGCCGTCATCGGTTCCCGAAGAGTTTTTCCAAAAAGAACTTTGATGCCCTTGCAGCTTTGGGCCACATCATTAAAAATTCGGCTGGTTGTGTCGCTGGTGCCTTTAGAGGCAAAAAAACCAACCGGCATGCGCATCGCATGATTAAATACATCCTCCCGAAGAAGCGTATTGGCGATCAGAACAATTTTTTCGGCCAGAAATTGGTGATAGAACCGAGCCAGGCAGCGGAGAATTGTAATTCCGATCATTCCAATAATAATCAGCATGATGGCTTTAAGTTTTATTTCCTTCGTTTCGTCCCGTGGAAGAAAATGAATCGACCACTGTGCCCAATCTGCAAAAAACGGTTTCTTGGGCGCTGTTATTTGAATTGTTTTGAAAATATTCGATTCACTTTGCTGCACCGGACAGATTTGAAGCGTCAACGGTTCATGCGGCGGACAGGTGGCCAGAACTTCCAGGATCTTACTGTACAGAACTGGCTGTTCATTTGAAGCCAGGTGATTGCCGGCCCCGACAATTCGGTCTTGGGGAGCCAGTCCATTCACAGCTGCCCACCCTTGCGGCTTAACCTGAGTGATTAAAAGAAAATGAAGTATTGGCCGGTTGGGATCATCCAAAAGATCTAACCGGTCAGGCACGTAAACATCCATTCCATAACGGCTGGAACAAATCTTGCGATCCACCCATCCATGCAGTCCTTCTTCTCCCATCATAACCTTCAGCAATGGAATGATCGTGGCAAAACTAACCGAAAGCATCACCGCGATCAGAACAGACCAGAGTACCAGCGCAATAACTCGGGGCCACTGGGGCCAGACATACCCGAGCACCCGTGAAAACGCAGACAAATCCGTTGTCTTGCTCATTTAGAATCTCCAGGGACAATGTAAAAAGACGGAAGTATAGCACGCTGGAGGCGCAGCGTCAAGATTGAATACAGGAGTTATCGGTTAGAATACATCGTTTTATAGTATTCCTGGTACTGGCCGGACACGATATGATTTAGCCAGTCTTTATGGTCCAGATACCATTGGATCGTCTTCGATATTCCTTCTTCGAATTGGAGTGAGGGCTTCCAGTTCAAATCAGACATGATTTTGCTTGAATCAATCGCATACCGTCGGTCATGGCCCGGCCGATCCTTGACATATGTAATCAAGGATTCAGGTTTTCCCAAATGGCTCAGGATCAGTCGTACTACATCCAGGTTGTGTTTTTCATTGTTTCCGCCAATGTTATAGATCGTTCCCGGCTGGGCTTTGATAAACACGTCCCACACGGCCGTACAATGATCATAAACATAGAGCCAGTCCCGTACATGAAGCCCATCGCCATAGACCGGCAGCGGCTTATCATTCAGGGCATTGTTTATCATCAAAGGAATCATTTTTTCCGGAAACTGATATGGGCCGTAATTGTTGGAACAACGGGTGATGTTATAACGAAGCCCCCAACTGTGCCCAAAGGCCCGGACCAGCATATCGGCGGCGGCTTTACTTGCTGAATATGGAGAATTGGGACTTAGCGGGGTCATCTCCGTAAATTTGCCATCGGGGCCGAGGGAACCGTAAACTTCATCGGTTGAAATCTGGACAAATCGTTCCATCTTTTTCTCGAGGGCAATTTTCAGCAAGGTCAGAGTGCCGTAGATGTTGGTTTCTATAAAGACACCCGGTTCCACCAGCGAACGGTCTACATGGCTTTCGGCGGCGAAATTAATGATGGCATCAATTTGATATTTATTTACGATTTCTGAAACCATAGGCGCATCGCAGATATCCCCTTTGACAAAAATATGATTGGGGTGGTTCCTGCAATCGGCCAGATTTTCCAGATTGCCTGCATAGGTTAGTTTGTCCAGATTGACAACTCGAATATCCCGATGTTCTTGAAGAACCATCCGAACAAAATTACTTCCAATAAATCCTGCTCCGCCGGTGACAAGAACAGTTCTCATAATTGCTCCAGAAATTCAGTTAGTGATTCCTGCCAGGATTTCATTTTTTTGCCCAAGAGGGTTTCAATCTTTGAACAGTTAAAACGACTGTTTAGCGGCCGTTTGGCCGGTGAAGGAAAATCTGCTGTCTTGCAGGGCTCAATCGGCGTGTGAATTCCTTTGATCCGGCCGATAAAACGGGCCATTTCATAACGCGAGGTATATCCGGCGGCAGCCAGATGAAAAATTCCTTCCGGAAACTCTTTCCTTTCAAGAATTTGGCCGATGACCGCAGCGATCTCTTTGACTGCTGTCGGGGATCCTATCTGGTCGTCAACGACCTTCAGGACAGGACGGGTCTGGGCCGCCTCAAGAATTTTTTTTACAAAATTCACGCCTGCTCTGCCATAAGTCCATTCCACACGAAGTATACAATATCGGCAGCCGGCTGCGGCTAACTGCTTTTCGCCTTCGAGTTTACTGCGGCCATAGGCATTGATCGGATTGGGCAGATCGGTTTCCAGATATGGGCGATCCTGCATCCCGTCAAATACAAAGTCGGTACTGATATGGACGACCGGAATATCTGCCCCGCCGGCAAGACGAGCCAGAACCCCAACCGAATGCCCGTTAATCTGTGCTGCCAGGGGTTCTTCCTGTTCGGCACGGTCCACGTTTGTGTAAGCAGCACAGTTGACAATGCAGGAACTGGCGGAGACAATTTTTTTAAGGGACGGGGCATCGGTGATGTCAAATTCGGGCAGATCGTAGCCGTAAACATTCAGATTTTTCTTGCGGCAGCAAGCCATCAAATCCGTGCCGAGCATCCCCTTGGATCCGAGTATGCTGATTTGCCTGCGATCTTTCAACGGGCATCTCCGGAATATTTTGGCAGCCGATCCGCAGGAGCCGACCGCAAGGCCACACTGTGACTGTCCTTGGCAGAGAGGATCGGATTCTCCAGCGGCCATGGAATACCCAGATCCGGATCATTCCACAGGATGCTTCCCTCGCATTCAGGGAGATAAAAGTCTGTGCATTTATAGGCAAACAACGCCGTGTCGCCCAGGACGCAAAAGCCATGTGCAAAACCGGAGGGGATGTACATCTGGAGGTGATTTTCGTGCGATAATTGGGCCGCCGTATAACGTCCAAAGGTCGGCGATCCCACACGGATATCGACCGCTACATCGAAAACCTCGCCCTGTAGAACCTGAACCAGTTTTCCCTGACCGCGCGGGTGCTGATAGTGCAGTCCTCTAAGCACGCCCTTTTGCGAAAAAGAGACATTGTCCTGAACAAACTCCTCAGGAATTTGAATCTGGGCGTACCGCTTCTGCTGCCAGGTTTCCATAAACCAGCCGCGAGCGTCGCCAAAATAGTCGGGCCGAATAAGAAGAACTTCCGGAATAGAGGTTTCAAGGATTTCCATCAGACAGACTTTTCACTAATTGGGTTAGGTATTGTCCATAATGATTTTTATTCAATGGCTGGGCCAGTCGAAGCACCTGTTCGGCATCAATCCATCCCTGCCGAAAGGCAATTTCTTCCGGGCAGGAGATCATCAATCCCTGCCTTTGCTGGACGGTCTGGACAAACTGAGAGGCCTGAATCATCGTCTCCATTGTGCCGGTATCCAGCCAGGCCACACCCCTGCCGAGCAGACGCGCCTGGAGTTGATTGCGCTGGAGATAGGCCTGATTGACATCGGTGATCTCCAGTTCTCCCCTGGCAGAGGGCCGAATCTGCGAGGCAATTTCTGTAATCTGGTCATCATAAAAATAAAGCCCGACGGCTGCGTAATGGGATTTGGGTTTTGCCGGTTTTTCTTCGACACTGAGAACGGTTCCTTGTCTATCAAACTCAATCACTCCATAACGCTGGGGATCGCTGACCCAATATCCAAATATAACTGCACCGTTTGTAACGGCGTTGGCATCGCGAAGCGTTTGCGGCAGGCCCTGGCCGTAGAAAATGTTGTCTCCAAGAATAAGACACCCTGGCCCGCCGGCCAGAAAATCTTTGCCGATCAGAAAGGCCTGAGCCAACCCTTCCGGCCGCGGTTGGGGGGCGTACTCCAGAGACAAACCCCACTGACGACCATCGCCGAGCATTCGTTGGAAAAGAGGCAGATCATGCGGGGTCGAGATAATCAAGATTTCACGAATGCCGGCCAACATCAGAATCGAAAGCGGATAGTAGATCATGGGCTTATCATAAACCGGCAACATCTGTTTGCTGACTGCCTGAGTAATCGGATAAAGCCGCGTACCGCTTCCGCCTGCCAGTATAATGCCTTTTCGTGCCATAGTCCTGTTTCCTGCGTTTGTCAAACCCGCGATTGTATGGATCTCTATATTTTATGTCAAGATTGCCGTTGCTTTACGAAAAAACGGGATACCCCCGCTCTGTATCCCGTTTTTTTTTTATTGCACAGGTCTGCTTTGACTTACAGCAACTGGTCGATGGCGTCTGTAAAGTCGCTCTTTTTAGAAAGCCCAACCCATTTTTTTTCGATTTGCCCGTTTTTAAACAGAATAATTGTGGGAATAGCGGAAATTCCGTATTGTACGGCGGCCTGGCGCTGTTCATCTGTATTGACCTTACAAATAACCGCCTTGCCGCTGTATTCATCGGCAATCTGTTCGATGACCGGCCCGAGCATCTTGCAGGGGCCGCACCAGGGAGCCCAAAAATCCACGAGTACCGGTTTACTGTCATTTATTGTTGCATCAAATTCGGCATCGGTCAATTCCACCACGTTCCCGGCCATGAGTCTATCCTTTCGTATTCAGCATTCTGATTTTTGTATCTACTGCGCTTGATTCTATCGGCACGGTTCCGGCCTGTCAAACCGGATTTTGATTTCAAATCGTTTCTTCCGTTTTTTGTGGAATTCCTGGTTCTGTATCGTGAGCCGGCGGCGGCTGAAGAAGAGGATTAGCAGGGATTTCCAGGATGGAGATCCTCGGTTTTGGCTTTACGGAATCAAGCAGGTCTTCAATGGCTTCTTCTTCCTCATCAAGTTCTTCAAAACTTTCTTCTTTTTCAGGAAGCGTTGGGGCGAGAGTCTCCTGCTGGCTGTCTTTTGTCTGTGCAACAGGTTCTTGATTGACCACATAGATGACGCTTTGGACGGCCTGTTCGGCCGGCACATCGGTCAGTGATTTCAGATAGATCGGCCCCGGGCATTGCGTCTGTTCAGCCCAGATCAACCGGCCTCGGATCAGTTCGAGCATAGCCAAAAACAGCCCGATCATAACGATTCGATTCTGCCGTCCTTCAAAAATGACGCTCAGAGGCATAGGACCTTCAGTCTGAAGGCGGTGGAGATTTCAATTTGATATAAATCGATCGGGGTGTCATCGCGAATATGGTCATATCCGCCCCCGTGGCCGGTGGCTTTGAGAATATGGTCAAAGGCCTCCAGCAGGGTCCAGATGCTGACCTGATCCAGATCCAACTGAGGTTCGCCGTCGGGTTCAATCGAGGAAAGGATGGAATCGGGCCGCGTAAAACGGTGCATTCTTTCTTCGGCCGCATCGCCGAGCAGGTTTGCCGCATCCTTAAATCGTTTATATTCGAGTAATTGCCGGATCAGATTGGCCCTCGGATCTTCCGGCCCCTCGGCGGTTTTTTCTTCGGGATCGGTTCGGGGCAGCAGCATGGCGGATTTGATTTCCATCAGGGTAGCGGCCATCACCAGAAAATCTCCCGCCAGATCAACATCCAGTTCACGGAGAATCTCTATATATTTCAGATATTGCTCAGTTATGCGGGCAATCGGGATATCATAGATATCCAGTTCCTCTTTACGGACCAGATAAAGGAGCAAATCCAGCGGTCCGGCGAAAATATCAAGATTGACGCGGTATTCGCTCACAGGGGTTGGTCCGGCTGGTTAAAGTCAAAATCTTCTTCGTCTAACGGAGGAAATTCACCTTCGAGGAGTTTTCTGGCCCGGTCGGCATCTTCTTCAAATACCTGCACCTTGACATAGGGATCAAACACATGATACAGCGAAACGCCAGCCAGTTCGCCCACGATTACTGATTCAATACCCGCATTCTCCAGCGTCATCTTAGCCAGTTCGGCATCCATGCTGTTATCATATTCAGCGATCGTGATCAATTTCTGATCTTCTTTCATAATCGCTCTCTTAAACCTACCGCTTTTCGGACTCGGTTCATCGTTTTTTGTGCGACCGCATTGGCCCTTTCAGCTCCATCAAGCAGGATCTTTTCAACCTGGTCTCTGTTTTTTTCAAGTTCCTGCCGTCGGGCACGATATGGGCGAAAGTATTCAATCAATAATTCTACAATTCTTTTTTTGACTGTGCCATACCCAATGCCGCCCTTTCTGTATTTTTCTTCCCATTCCTTCAATTCAGAGTCGGGTGCAACCAGCCGCAGCAGCGCAAAGACATTACAGGTATCCGGATTTTTGGGGTCGTCAACTGGCGTAGAATCCGTCACAACCCGCATAACCTTTTTTTTCACGCTGTTTTCGGGTTCAAAAATCTCGATGGTATTATCATAACTTTTGGACATTTTTCGTCCGTCAATTCCAGGTACTACGGCCACGGATTCAATAATATGATCTTCAGGAATAACAAAGATTTCGCCGTAGGCATTGTTGAATTTTATGGCGATATCGCGAGTGACTTCGATATGCTGTTTCTGATCCGCCCCCACCGGCACCAGTTGGCTGTCAAAAATGAGGATGTCGGCCGCCTGAAGAACAGGATAGGCAAACAGACCATGGTTGGAACTTATACCCTGGGAGACTTTATCCTTGTAACTGGTGCATCGCTGCAGAAGCCCCATCGGCGTAATACAAGATAAGATCCATTGCAATTCGGTGACAACCGGTACATCAGACTGCCGCCAAAAAACTGTCTTTTGGGGATCTAAACCAAGAGCCAGATAATCCATTGCAACCTCAAGCGATCTTTGTTTTAGATCTCGTGGGTCGGGATTAGAGGTTAGGGCATGATAGTCGGCAATGAAATAAAATCCTTCATGCTCTGTCTGAAGAGCCAGGTTTTGACGCATAGCGCCAAAATAATTGCCAATATGCAGTTTTCCGGACGGTTGTATTCCTGAAAGAATCCTCACCAAAATCTCCTTACAAATTAACACTGTCGAACGAAGACGCACACATTATCAATTTTGCTGCTTTAAGTCAAGATTCCTCAAACAGGGCATTTTCTGTGTTACTTTTTAACACAAAATTTTTAGATAGATTTGCTTTTGGCCCCATAATATTGGATAATATTTAAGCATATCAACACTTTTTTGTGCATCTTAATATTTCCAACACATTTTCTTGATTTTTTTCTTTAAATCTGGTACTCTATGGTTGTCTTATTGGGGGTTTTTTGAAGATGATTTCGGAAATTAACAATTCGGGTGATGTTTCCGCCCTGCAGACCTATCAAATAGAGTTTGGGAAACTTGTCAGCGGTTCTCAAACCCAACAAACGATGGGTAATTATGCGGCGGCAGAGATCGTCCTGTCCAATGAATTGCGAGGCAACCTTGTCTCTGTTGAAGAAGGCCTCCGCAATATTTGGGACGGCATCTCTTTACTCCAGGTGGCCGACAGTTCTTTGGACACCATTTCTCAGAACCTGAACCGCATGAAAGAACTGGTTATGCAAGCGGCAGGCGGAGGGCTATCGCCTGCGCAAAAGCAAATGATCCAGGATGAAATTGATGATTTAGCTCTTCAAAACATTCAGTTTGGAGAAATGACCAAATATAACGGGGTTCGTGTTCACAAGAATAATCAGGCAATATCGATCACAGCCGCAGGGGATAAAGTCACAGCAATTCATACCAAATCTATTGAATATTTTACTGTAGATATAAACAATATTGAAGTCTCGATCAGTTCTATCAACATGATGATCGATTATGTAACCTCCTACCGAGGCGCCCTTGGAAGCCAGATGAAGGCCCTTGAAGATGCAGCCGCTGAGTTAAGCAATAAAGCGGAAAATATCTTAGAATCTCAATCCAGAATAGCGGATACTGATATGGCTTCGGCCGTCAGCTCAATGGTCGCGGCCTCAATTCTTGCAGAAGCCGGTTCGATCCAGGCCCATGCCCAAGTTGCTTCCCAAATCGTTTCCAATTTGTTATAAAAATCACACTCAACTTAATCGATTTTATATTGAATTTTGACGTTATGTATTTTATTGTGATTTAGGTGCGCACTCATGATTCTCTCTAACTAAATAATTTTCACAAAAATTGAGTTTTTTTATTGCAAATTTTTAGCAGATTCTTATTTTAGCCATAATTCAAAAGCCGGAATTATGGTGTTTGAGCGGCTTTTTATTCAAAAACTTCTTTTTTAAGGGAGCGGTGTTATGCCAGAGGTTAAAAAAGGGATGCAATCACTTATGACGGAAGATCGGACTTTTCCTCCACCTGCCGACATTCAATCCAATGCCTGGGTTTCGAGCATGGATCAATACGAAAAGATGTGGGATCAATCCATCAACGATCCGGACGCCTTTTGGCTCGATCAGGCAAAGGCGCTGAACTGGTTTAAGAAACCAACCAAAAGCTTGGTTTATACCTGGGATACAAAGTCGCGGAAAATCGAACATACCTGGTTTGCCGACGGTCAATTGAATGTATCCTATAACTGCCTGGATCGGCATATGGGCACACCCATAGAAAACAAGACGGCAATCCTCTGGCAGGGCGAAGAAGAAAACGCGGTTAAAAAACTCAGTTATAAACAGATGTATACAGAGGTCTGTAAATTTGCCAATGTGATGAAGGCCAAAGGGATCGTCAAGGGCGATCGAGTAGCAATTTATATGCCGATGGTACCGGAACTGGCGATTGTAATGCTGGCCTGCACCCGGATAGGGGCGATTCACTCCATAATTTTCGGCGGATTCAGCGCCGACGCGATCAAAGACCGCGTCAATGACTCCGACTGCAAGATGCTGATTACGGCCAATGTGTCGCTGCGCGCTGGCAAACATATCCCGCTTAAGAAAATAGCCGACGAGGCGCTTGAAAAATGCCCCACTATAAAAAATGTAATTGTAGTAAAAGTCAACGACGAAGCGTGTCAGATGAAGAACGGCCGTGATTTTTGGTATCACGAGGAGATGGCCAAATCATCGCCCGATTGTCCAGCCGAAAAAATGAACGCCGAAGACCCACTTTTCATCCTTTATACATCCGGATCAACCGGCAAACCCAAGGGGGTCGTTCATACAACCGCCGGCTATCTTCTTCAGGCGGCTGTGACTCACAAAATTGCATTTAATATTCATGACGATGCCGTGTACTGGTGTACAGCGGATATCGGCTGGGTTACCGGACATAGTTATATTGTGTATGGACCGCTGGCCAATGGAACAACCAGTTTGATGTTTGAGGGAGTGCCGACCTATCCGGACGCAGGTCGTTTCTGGCATATCTGCGATAAATTCGGAGTGACCGTGTTTTATACAGCTCCGACCGCCATCCGGGCGCTGATGCGACTGGGCGAAGAATGGGTGATGAAATACAAGCTGGATACGCTGCGAGTACTGGGTACAGTCGGCGAGCCGATCAACCCGGAAGCGTGGATCTGGTATTATGAAAAGGTCGGCCGTAAACGATGTCCGATTGTGGATACCTGGTGGCAGACAGAAACCGGCGGTTTTATGATTACCCCGCTGCCGGGGGCGATGACTCTAAAGCCCGGCAGTGCCAGCCGGCCGTTTTTTGGTGTGGATCCGGTTGTTCTGCATGACGACGGCACTCCCTGCCGTCCGAATGAAGGAGGCAAATTGTGCATCCGCAAGCCGTGGCCGGGGATGATGCGGACCATGTGGGGCGATCATGAACGCTTTATCGATACCTACTTTACGCTTTACAACAATATGTATTTTACCGGCGACGGCTGTCGAGTCGATCCCGATGGGGATTACTGGCTGATGGGCCGGATTGATGATGTAGTCAACGTCTCCGGGCACCGGATCGGCACGGCCGAGGTAGAAAGCGCTCTGGTCAGCCATTCAAAGGTAGCCGAGGCGGCCGTCACGCCAATTCCCCATGAGATCAAAGGGCAGGGATTATATGCCTATGTGACGCTCAAAGAAGGCATCCAGGAAAGCGAGGAATTGAAAAAAGAACTGATCGTTCACGTGCGCAAGGAGATCGGCCCGATTGCCGCCCCGGAGGCCATCCAGTTTGCCCCGGCCCTGCCCAAAACCCGTTCCGGAAAGATCATGCGGCGGATCCTTCGCAAGATTGCAGAAAAGGACACCGGCAATTTGGGAGATATCACGACGCTGGCAGATCCGAGTGTCGTGGAAAAACTGATTGCCGGACGAGGATAATCCAGACGTTCGAGCACAGGGTTTACAACTTTTAAGACCATAGAAAAGGAGTCGTTATGGCTGAAAATCAGATTGCCGAACCGATGAAAAATCATGGCTGGTCCGTTACCTTTGCCGGCATGGGGATTAACCTGGCGCTGGGCATTCTTTATACCTGGAGCGTTATCAGCAAAGGAATCCCCATGGAGTGGGGATGGACCGAAACGCAAAAATCACTTCCCTATATGTTTGCCTGCCTAGTTTTTTCGCTGGTGATGGTCCCTGCCGGCCGGTTACAGGATAAGGCCAGCCCCCGAATTGCCGCCGGGATCGGCGGTCTGCTGGTGGGGCTTGGTTTTTTACTGGCCAGCCAGACAACTTCTCCC
>JAKJEN010000077.1:0-4740 GCA_022705405.1 Planctomycetota bacterium
TGAATACGAACTGTCCGTCCAATTGCCGTGGCTGTAGGACAAATAGTAAGCGCCGTTGCGATAGTGCATAAAGACGCCTTCGGTAAATTGGGGCGGGGTCCGGACGGGAATTTCCTTTCTCAAGTCGATCAGATTCGCGGCTAATTCAAACACACGAAGCGTCGCTCCAGCACTGCCTCCGGCGTAAAGCAAATATCGGTCCGAAACAGGGTCCCTAAAAACCATGGGATCAATTGCTTCGAAATTCGGATCATTTTCGTCGGATAACAGGGGACGGCCGCTGTCGATGAACGGGCCTTCAGGAGAACTCCCCACGGCAACACCGATATGAGAGGGTTTTGGACCAACGGAGTAATAGAAATAAAAATTGCCTTCTTTTTCAATAATTGCAGGCGCCCAAGCGCATTTACGGGGCGAAATCCAGTGAATATGTTGAAAGTCCAGGACAGGCCCGTGCTTTTCCCATTTTCGAAGGTCTGTTGAAGAATACACAAAAAACTGACTCTGGGCCTCGGTGGTAGGGTATAGATAGACTGTGCCGCCGATCAGGGCTGCATGCGGATCGGCGCCATTTAAAACAGGGTTATTTGGACGCTCCCAAGAGAAATCAGATGTGTTTTGATGGAAATCCATCAAATTTATGCCATTAGTTGAAACAGGAGAAATAAGGGCGACAAAAAAAATAGAAAAGCAAAACAAGGAGAGTTTTGAGTTTAAATAATTATGTATGATAAACATCGAGAATTTCCATATATAAATAATTTACAAACTGATAAACCTTAGTCGTCATCAAAATATTAAAAAAAAAGAATTTTTTGTAATTAAAATTATATTCGTTATTTATGAAAATTTTAAACAAGAAACCGGAAAATATGGTATAATGGCAAACCATAAACAATCCAGAAATTCATAAAATTGATTATAAAATACGAAGTTGAAAAAATCTACAAGGTTATACAACAATATTAATAGACCCACAATCGGTAGAATTATCTTTTTCTATGTTTTTTTGTTTTTATTGTCTTAATTATGAATTTTTTCATCACTAACTTGAGATGATTGAGAAGAAGTTGTCATATAACAGAAATAATGGACAAAAACCAGATACATTCAGATGATTTTTTGAATCTGTTGATGCAAAAGCAGATGCGGATTTATGCTTTTATACTGAGTGTGGTCCGTAATTTTGAAGATGCAGACGATATTTTGCAGGACACTGTCCACACGATGTGGCAGAAATATCCGGAGTGTCAGCCGATTCATGACTTTGTCTCTTGGGGAATTCAAGTAGCGTACTACAAAATTTTAGAGTATCGCAAACAGCAGCATCGATCTTCTCATATTCATTTGAACAATTCGCTGTTTGATCAGATGCTGACAGCCGCTAAAACTATCAATCGGGACTGTGACGACCGAATTGAAAAACTGAAAAACTGTTTAAAACAATTGAGTCCGCGCGGCAGGAAGTTTATCGAACTTCGCTATTATCAGGATTTGAAGCCCAAGCAGATTTCTGTGCTTTTGGGTATGCCTATATTAAATGTGTATAAAATTCTGGGCCGGGTTCATAGCCAACTGGTACACTGTGTTAAGACTATATCCTGATGGGATGATCCTATGGATTCGATACAACGACAAGAACTGGATATGATTTTATATCTGATGCTGGAAAAAGAAGCGTCCGATCAGCAGATTGAACGGTTGGATTCGCTTCTGGAGAACGATCCGGAGGCGCTGGCCCATGCAATGGATTACTACCTGATTACGGCGGCCCTCCGGAAAAGCAATGCCATCCCATCGGCCTCATTTAATACGCAGGATGAAATTGATGAACAGTTTAATCTGCTGAAGGTTTTTGCAGAAGAAGAGA
Source organism: Planctomycetota bacterium (assembly GCA_022705405.1). GTDB lineage: Bacteria > Planctomycetota > Phycisphaerae > Sedimentisphaerales > Anaerohalosphaeraceae > JAHDQI01. The sequence goes on from JAKJEN010000077.1 coordinate 1,871, forward strand.
GGATTGCGCCGACGGTGGCGATTCCGGCCGAGGAAAAAAAACGGTCTCAAGCGGCTGTTGTCCGGCCTGCGGCCCCAAAATCAGATCATCAGAAAACCATGCTGTGGGCGCTGGTTGCTTCTATGGCGGCCCTGTTTCTGTTTTTTGCTTCGGTTAAGTTTATTCCCAATCGAGAGCCGGTAGCCGTGCTGGCTGAGGCGGTGGAGGCCCGATGGCAAAACGGAGAAGAAGCCCTGAAGATTCAGGATTTCTTTTATAATACGGATCGGCCTCGAACTCTTCGCTCCGGAACGATTGAAATCGAATTTAATTCCGGCGCGCGGGCAGTCGTGGAAGGACCGGCCGAGTTTGTCTGCAAATCGGACAATATGATTTCGCTCAGTTACGGGCGTTTGTATTCGAGAGTGCCCCAACATGCTACGGGCTTTACGGTTCTGGCCAAAGACGCCCGGATTGTGGATTTGGGGACCGAGTTCGGCGTGCAGGCCAACGTAGACGGAACTCTGGAACTGCATGTCACCCATGGAAAGACCTCTCTGATTGCAGGGGACAAGTCAAGCCGAGATATCTATCAGATTCCGGCCGGACAGGCCCGGAAGGTAAGCGATCAGGGCACATCCGTCAAAGAAATTGAACTGAAAGGCAGCGCGTTTGCTCAGAAGATCGACACCGAGACGGGGCTTGTATGGAAGGGGCAAAAAACGCTGAATCTGGCGGATATAACAGGCGGCGGCAATGGATTTGGGACTGGAACTTTGGAGGCGGGCATCGATCCGGGGACCGGCAGACCTATTTTATTTGGACCGGAATTATATAATATACATCCGGTTGTCTCCAATGCCTATCATCGGGTGGAAGGGCGGCCCTTCGTTGACGGCGTTTTTGTCCCCAATTCCACAGACAGGCCGCAGATCGTTTCCAGCCAGGGACATATCTTTGAAAATTGTCCCCAAACCAACGGCACCTATTATACCGGAATCATAAACGGAACGGTTCAGGAATTCGGGTGGGGCGGTCCGGGTCTAAAACTCAATGGGATCGTTTACGGGACAGCTGACAGCCCAGCCATTTTTATCCATGCCAATCAGGGGATTACGTACGATCTGGCGGCTATGCGAAGGGCCTTGCAGGGCGCTCCGATTGTGCGGTTTGAATCCGTCTGCGGCATATCCCAGACCGCGGTTCTTCATGGAATGGCCGATTTTTATGTGCTGGTGGACGGGCAAGTGCGATTTCATCAAAGCGATATTCGAAAAGACCAGTTTTGTGATGTCCGTGTGGATCTGAGCGGCAAAGATCGGTTTTTAACGCTGGCGACAGTGGCCAGCCCGAACAAAAAAACGCCCGAGGGTTTGAACATAGAGCACGGAGACTGGTGTTTGTTTGGAAATCCGCGTTTAATACTCGAATAATACAGAGCGATGCGGAGCCGGGATCTATTCAATAAAAAGGAAGCAGAAAACGAAATTATGGAAAACGGAAAAAAACCTATGGAACGAGTTGAAAAAAACAAAGGATTTACATTGATCGAATTGTTGGTAGTCATAGCGATTATTGCCTTGCTGCTGAGTATTTTGATTCCGGCGTTGTCCCGGGTTAAATTGGTGGGCCTGCGAATCCTTTGCGCTAATGATCTGCGCCAGCAGGGCCTGGGTACGATGTTATTTGCGAACGAACACGACTCCGAAGTGCCGATGACCATAGGCGGCGCCGCAAACTGGCTGTGGGACATGCCCTTTGACACAACCAAGCAAATTTCAGATTATGCGGGATTTGACGACAACAAAACTTTTTTCTGCCCGGCCAATAAGGTCAAACAGCATGATGACGCACGGTTCTGGCAGTACAGTTGGCTTTACCCCGGTCCGTATCCAAATAAGGAACCGCTGCGGGATGAGAGCAAACTAAGACCGGACCAATTAAGGAATCTGTTCCGAGTTCTGCCGATGGTTTATATGTTTGATAAACTGAATGCAGATAGATCGTCAAAACTTCCCACTCGTTTGGTGACCGGCGAAGATGCCAAATGGATTCGAAAGCTATCCGGCGTTCCCAATGCCAGCGCCAAAGTCATGATTATGGATGTCGTAATCAGCGAGAACAATAACTGGAACTTTTTCGATATTCACAGCGGCGGAATATGGGATATGACGCAGCAAAACGTAGCAGATAACTCCAACCATGCATCGCGGCAGTTTATTACCTCTGGGTCCAATAAAGGTCCCAAACCGGAGGGAAGCAATGTAGTTTATGCGGATGGGCATGCAGATTGGAGACGATTTGAAAACATGAAGCACCGCCTTTCTTACGGGCAGTGGTTCTGGTGGTAATAGAAAAGGAGTTGGAGACGAATTTGTTCAGAAGCGCAGAATAATCGATAAGACAGCTGAATCGTCCGGAGGATGAGAGAACGCATGCGATTGAAAACCATAAGACATGCATTACGAGGCGGAGGGATGGCCGCAAGTTTACTGCTGATTCTGGGATGCGGGATTGTTTTTGCCGCGAAGCCGGATGCAGTCGTGACGATTCATACCGATGCGCCTGTGCATTCTATCCGCCCGACGATGGTCGGATTATTCTTCGAGGATATCAATTTCGGCGCCGATGGCGGACTGTACGCCGAGCTGGTTAAAAATCGATCTTTTGAATTTCCGGAGTCAATGACGGGCTGGAAGGTTCACAAACAGGGAGCCGCCGAAGGGACAGCTGTTGTGATTCGCAAAGAACCGTACACGCCGGCCAATGCCAATTGTCTGCGACTGGATGTTCGAAAGGCAGGCGGCGGATATGGGGTATCCAATGAAGGATTCCGCGGCATGGGGATTCACAAAGGACAGAGATATTACTTTTCCGTCTTTGCAAGAACC
>JAKJEN010000077.1:4750-12203 GCA_022705405.1 Planctomycetota bacterium
CCGACGGGCCTGCCGCGATAATCGGCCTTGAAGCGGCGGCGCCAAATGGAAAAAAACTGCTGGAAGGACAGATTGAAAATATCAGCGGAGACTGGGCGCACTATTCCTGCCTGATGGAAGCGGCCGACACGGAAGCCAGAGCCAAACTGAACGTGCTGGTTATGACTGAGGGTACCGTTGATCTGGACATGATTTCTCTGTTTCCGGCTGAAACGGCACGATATACCGATCGTCCGATTCCCGGTTTGCGGAAGGACCTGGTGGAGTTGATGGCGGCGGTCAAGCCCGGTTTCCTGCGGTTTCCGGGCGGCTGTATTGTAGAGGGCATGTATCTGGCTAATCGCTACCAATGGAAGAAGACGATTGGGGATATCAGCGAGCGTCCGACGATGATCAATCGCTGGAACCTGGAGTTTCAACATCGCCTGACGCCCGATTATTACCAATCTTTCGGGCTGGGGTTTTTTGAGTATTTTCTGCTGAGCGAACAGATCGGAGCCGAGCCGATGCCGATTCTTAACTGCGGGATGGCCTGCCAGTTTAATACAGGGGAAACGGCCGCGGTGGACAAGCTGGGGCCTTATGTGCAGGATGCTCTGGATCTGATCGAATTTGCCAATGGCCCGGTCGAAAGCGTCTGGGGGAAAAAGCGAGCCCAGATGGGGCATCCGGAACCATTTGAACTGAAATACCTGGGAATCGGCAATGAACAGTGGGGTCCGCAATATGTCGAACGATACAAGATCTTTGAAAAGGCGCTGAAGGAGAAATATCCCCATGTGCAGCTGATTGCCGGCTGCGGATCCGATCCGGAAATATTCCCCAACGGGCCGGCGGAAGTCCGCTATCTGTGGTCGCAGTGGAAAACGCTGAAGCCGGATATTGTTGATGAGCATTTCTATCGGTCGTATGCGTGGTTTTTTGAGAATACAAACTATTATGATTCCTATGATCGACAGGGGCCAAAACTGTTTATTGGGGAATACGCGGCTATGACACACGGAGTAGCCAGCCCTGAAAACCGCAATAATCTGATCTGTGCGCTGGCGGAAGCGGCCTTTCTGACCGGTCTGGAACGCAACGGCGAAATCGTGACCATGTCGGCATATGCTCCTTTGTTGGGGCATGTAGATGGCTGGCAGTGGAAGCCGAATCTGATCTGGTTTGACAACCTGACCTCGTTTGGAACGGTCAATTACTATGTCCAGCAGTTATTCAGCCGCTACAAGGGAACCGGCTGTCTGAAAACAGATGTGGTTTTTTCAGACGCACCGAGCAAGCCGGGACGGATCTTGCCGCTGTATGCTTCGGCGGTTCAGGATGAAGAAAGCGGGCAGGTTTTTATCAAATTGGTCAACCCCGCGGGTCAGGCGGTTGCGGTCGAGATGATTCTAAATGGCGGGCGGGCCTTTGAACGAACGGTTTGGACGACTACACTGGCCGGGGCCGCCAACGATGAAAATACCATCGAACAGCCCCGCAAGACGGTTCCGAAGGACAGCGTTTTGGAAGGAATCGGCAAGGTGTTTTCGGTTTCGCTGGCGCCGTATTCCGTGACGGCGCTGAGATTAAAACAGACAGGCGTATAAACATGTGTGTGAAGTGTGTGTGTGATAACGTGTTGGCGTTGTAATGTAACTAAACCATTAATTTTTTTGGAGGTTGGACAGATGAAAGCAAGTGTATTAAAAGCAGTGTTGATGTTTGCGCTGGCTTTGAGCATGACGACCTATGCGGCCACGATTGCTCACTGGAATTTTGAAGACGGCGTTGATGGCCAGCCATTTACGCCGGAAGGACAGCCCGCAGGTTCCGGCGGTTCGGCGGATCTGGTTGCCGGCTATCTGGCAAGGGGCTGGGACAGTTACTGGGGTCCTGGATTCTCCAGCGATACCATCTCCGGCTCACTGGGAATGCGGAATGCCGATCATCACCAGGACGGCTATTGTGACCATCCCGATATGCAGGAATGGTTTTCTCCCACCTGGACGATAGAATGCACAGTCAAACTGGTGGATGGCGTTCACAACAACTGGTGGCAGACCTTTATCGGCAAAGACGGCAGCGCCGAGCAGTCTGATCCTGAATCCGTCTTCTATCTGCAGAAGACCTGGGATAATTACTTCCGGATCAATTTCCGCACCGATTTCGGAGAGCGCTATATCGCCACTTCCGAGTATCAGATGGAAGAAAACAAGTGGTACGGTATTGCGGCCACAAGCGACGGCAGCATGCTTCGCCTGTTTGTTAACAATTACACAGACGGCACCGGCTGGTTTGAGGCGGCCAATCTGCAAATGGGCGAAAATGACAACTCCCTTGCGCTGTGCATCTGCAACTGGACGTTTGGCCGCGGATGGTACAGCGGCGGATTTGTGGATCATATTGACGGGTACATGGACGACATCCGGTTTTCGGATGAGGCCCTGACCCCGGACCAGTTTATTACCCAGATTCCCGAACCGGCGACGATGCTGCTGCTGGGCCTGGGCGCTTTGGTTTCAGTTCGTAAGAGAAAATAAGGAGGTTTTTGCAGTCTTTTGACAAAAGCCATTTGCGGGTGTCAGGGACGACACCCGCAGGCATTTTGAAAAGAAGGCGGGTGATCCAAGATAAAAAGAACTGTTCTTTGATGATGGTATAAAGGTTATGGGACAAATAACTGATTGTATATTCTTATTCCTTGTGGAGGATTCATTATGAAAAATTGCATGATGATCTTATTTTTGGTGTGTTTGCTTTCTCTGCCGACTTGGGCGGCTATTACACACCGGTATGACTTTGTCAAGGACGCCAATGACGTCGTTGGCGGCCTGGAAAGCACGCTGGTGGGCGGTGCGGAAGTCATCGACGGGGCGCTGGTACTCAGCGGAACGGATCAATGGCTGGAAATGGATGCCGCCGGCACTGCAATCAACACATATACAGACGGGGTTTCTATTGAAATGTGGTTTACTGATACCGCAATGACCGGATGGAACCGTGTTTTTGATTTTGGGGACACTTCGGGCGACGACGGCGGATATACCTTTTTTTACACCACGTCCGGCCCTGGATACAGCCGTTTGGTTCTGGCCACATTGGGATTCCCCGGTTGGGGAACCGGCGAAGATCTGGTCAATGGACCTGTCCTTGAACCCAATACAAAATATCATGTAGTATGTGTTTATGATGCAGGCGGCGGAACAGGCGGAGCGAATGCTCTGCGGATTTATCAGGACGGCATACTGGTTGCCGCCAACGAAGAGGTGTCTCAACTGTTGACCAATGTCCACAACAAATTCGCCTATATTGGCAAATCTGTCTATCCGATTGATCCTGAGTTTCAGGGTTCCATCGATGAATTCCGTATTTATGATAAGGCCCTCAGCGCAGGCGAGGTTCGATTCACAAACTATTTCGGCCCGGATAACGCGTACCCGATTGTCATTCGAAGCATGACGCCTGCGGATGGTTCATCTAAAATAAATATCACTCCCACTCTTTCGTGGACTCCAGAGCCCGGCTTCAGCGCAGCTTCGTACAACCTGTATTTGGGAACGGATCCGAATATAATCGATCCTAATGTCCCGGATGTCAGCGGCTGCAGTAAAGTGGTACTGACCGGGCTGCACTCGCCGTCTTATACAATAGATGATGAAGAAGTGGACCAACTGGAATTTCAAACAACCTATTACTGGCGAGTGGATTCTGTGGCAGCGGATTCAACTGTTTATCAGGGGGTTGGGGTATCCTTTACTACCAGACCTGAAATACCGTTCTTTGGGACCAATCCGGAAAATAATTATGTATTTGTCGGCGAAACGGCCCAGTTTACAGTTGAATGTGAGAGCATTTCCCCTGTGCCCTGGGTGAAATGGTATAAAGAGGGCGATCCGGATGTGGAAATCGCCGCCGGCGGCCGGATCTCTATCGTCACAACGGGCGAGGGCGACTTTACAACTTCTACCCTGACGATTGCCGATATAGTTGCGGAGGATGAGGGCAGTTATTATGCAAAAGCAATGAACTCCGCCGGAACATCCTCTACAACCAGCGGCAGGATTGTAATCAAGAAACTCGTGGCGTACTGGACTTTCGACAATACCCTTGCAGATGCTTCGGGCAACGGTTATGACGGTACGTGTATACGAGCATCCTCGGGAGATCCTGCTACCCCCAGTTATAATACGGCTGCCAACAGTGTGGTTGGTACCTCTCTGAACCTTGTCGGAACTACCTATATTGATTTGGTGGATGGATTGGCGGACGATCTGAGCGGCGGCCTGACCTTTAACTTCTGGGCCTATCCGACTGCGGCTACCAGCTGGGCACGATTTCTGTCCTTTAACAACGGCGCAGGCAGCGACAACATCTTCTTTTCTCGCGAAAGCAGTTCTACAACGCTGCATTTCAATGTCTATGACGGCGCCGTTAGTACCGGTCCTGTGCGAGCCCTGGACGCTCTTTTACTGAATGTCTGGCAGATGTTTACCGTGACAGTGGATCTGACCGGCGCGACAGTTCTGTACAAAAACGGCGCTCCAATTGCAACAGGCCAGGTGAGCGTTCCGAATTTTGTTGCCCGTACAAACAACTGGATCGGGCGAAGCGCCTGGTCGGCTGATGGGCTTTATCGCGGACGCCTGGATGATATGCGCATCTGGAACTATGCCCTGACGCCGGTGGAGGTAGCCACCCTTTATACAAATGTCAGAACCACAGAGTTTGTCTGCGTTCCGGATCCTGAAAATCCGCTGGTTTATGATCTCACCGGGGATTGCAGGGTGAACCTGGACGATCTGGCATTGATGGTAGGATCCTGGGTGGAGTGCCTGCGGGTGCCGGAAGAGGCGTGTAACTGGTAATTGGTTGTATGGAAAGGGATGAAACTAACCTTACGGGAGAGTTTATTATGAGAACAATAAACATGTTTATTTTGATGATGGTCCTGCTGCTGTATTCCCTGCCGATTTCGGCAGCCACGGTAGTATACTGGACTTTTGAGGATGGCATCGCCGGACAGATGTTCTGCGATGCAGATGAAGAGGGCAGTACAACCCCTACGGGTTCGACCGGTTCGTTTGACGTCGCTAACAGCATCCTGATGCGCGGCTGGAACAATTACTATGGACCTTCGTTCAGCAGCGATACGCCGTTTGGCTGGGGGCTGTCCATGTATTGCAACGGTCATCAGGATGGTTATGTCAATGATGAATTTCTGACTACCTGGGCTCCGCTCCAGTGGACGATTGAAGTCTCTTTCAAATTCAATTCGTTTACGGGCTGGAATTCATTGATTGGGCGACAGGGAGCCAGTTTTGGCCAGATCGAAAGCGATTTCTATTTCCAGAGAATCGGCGAACCTCCGTACAATTTACGATGTGATTTTCGCACTTCCAGCGGGGTCAAGCATGTTCTGGATACAACTTTTATTCCCCAAGTCGGCCAGTGGTATCGCGCAGCGGTGGTCAGCGACGGGGTCAATGTGACCGTATATGTGGATCAGATGGACGGCGAAGGATACCAAAATGTCGGTTCGTTGGTACTGTCGGGAGAAGGGGAAGACAATGCCCTGCCCAACAGCGGGTTCGACTGGACCTTTGGGCGCTCCTGGTACAACGGAAACAATGTGGACCAGATCAACGGCTGCCTGGACAACATCAAGTTCAGCGATGTGGCTCTGCCGGTTGTAATGTTGGGTTTTGAGCCCTTTGCTTATGATGAAAGCGTAACGCCTGTCAATAGCGACGGTTCCGTTGGAAACCTGGTTATCGACGGCGAAATACTTACGGCCGAAGATATCCTGCTCAGCTTTAAGGCAGGCCGTGATCCCAACTTCACTGAAACCGGAAACGCCTTTAATCCTAAAATTTTGGCCCATCATATTTATCTGTCCACCCCGAGCAATCCGGAGCCGGTGTATTTGGCGACTGTGCCGCAGGACAGTCCGACCAATCCCGAAATTTCCTATCCGCTGGACGCTCTGGAAGTAGGAACAACTTACTACTGGAAGGTGGAAGAAGCCCTCAATGACGGTCAGGATTCTCCCAACAATCCGGGAGATCCCAATAATATCATGGGTCCCAAGTGGTCCTTTACAACGATTGCGCCGACGCCTTTCTTTGTGGCCCAACCGTCCAATGTTGTTGCCGATTCTTCCGGTAATGCGGTTATTTCAGTTGTAGGATCTGCTTCCACGGAGAGTTACAAATGGTTTAAAGTCGGAGATCCGGATATAGAATTGACGGATAACGGAAAGTTTTCCGGAACCAGCACCAATGAGTTGACCATAACCGGCGCTGCCCTGGCGGATGAAGGCCAGTATTATGCGATCGCCTATTTCGGCATTACGCCGTCGGAGCCCTCCAATCCGGCTCGTCTGTGGCTGCATCGGCTGATGGGATACTGGAAGTTTGACGGCGATATGCTGGATTCGGTCGCCGAAGAGGTAGCCGGCGCTCCGGTCCATGATGGCGCTATCGCCGGAGACGGCCCGGGAGAAGAACATTATGTTGGGAACGGAAATGGAATAGCCGGCGATGCGATGGTCTTCCAGAACAACGGCGACTTTGTGGCTATTGGCGGCGATCCCAATTTCCTGAATTTCTTCCCGCAGGGATTTACCGCTTCGCTATGGTACAAGGCCGATACCGAGAATCCGGTCGGCTGGCGGCTGCCGATGTCCAAACTGGATGCCGGAAGTTCCGGCTGGCTGTTTGGAACCGACCACACGTATCCTGCTCCGCAGTTTACGTTCATTATCGAATCGCCATGGACTCGCATGGACGGCAGTCCTCAGCCGGATGTGGGAGACGGACAGTGGCATATGCTGACGGTCGCCTATGACCCGGAAAATACGCTTCTTCGGCTGTTTACAGACGGCGGCGAGGACGCTCGACGGACGGTTGATCTCAGCGCAGTGCCGCTTCCTGCTGCGCCCCTGTCCATCGGCGGCCGTGCCACAGAGTCCTCCATCCGAGGCGCAGTCGATGAGGTACGGATTTACAGCTATCCGCTGACTCCAAGGCAAGTCGCCGAATTGTACCTCGAGTTGCAGCCGGAAAAATATGTCTGCGTCGTGCCGGATGACAGCAGGTTTAAGGATTTGGATCTGAATGCCGATTGCAAGGTGAATCTGGAGGATTTCGCGATTTTGGCGCATCAGTGGCTCGAATGCCAGCGAATTCCGACAGCGGCGTGCAACTGGTAATCAGGTTTTGAAGTGTAAGTAATTTGTCGCCCGCTCCGGCAGAGCCAATCCTGCCGGAGCGGGATCTTATCGCGAGTATCAACCTCAAGTCCCAATGGGGGTAATTATGAAACTGTTTTTATCTTTTGGGTTTTCGGCGCTCTTATTTATTCTTTTCTTCAACTCATTAATAACGGTCGATTTAACCGCCGCTACGGTTGCCTATTGGGACTTTGAAGACGGAACGGCCGGAACCGCCTTTTCAGACATGCAAACAGGCGG
>JAKJEN010000077.1:12213-12521 GCA_022705405.1 Planctomycetota bacterium
TGGATATGTTATGCGCGGATACAGTCCGACCTATGGTCCTTCTTTTTCTTCTGATACGCCAACGGGAACAGGCCTTGGGTCGCGGCACAACGGCAGTCAGGACGGCTATACCACCAATGCGGTACTGAACGCCTGGTCTCCGGCGACCTGGACGATTGAGATCGCAGTAAAACTGGAAGATATTTCCGGCTGGGAAACCCTCATCGGCAGGGATGGTTCCACTTCCGGCACGGCAGAAGCGGATTTTTACCTTCAAAAAAACAATGATAACGGCGCGTTCCGCATCAATTTCTATACCGCCGGGGGCA
>JAKJEN010000078.1 GCA_022705405.1 Planctomycetota bacterium
AGGGTAAACCCAAAACGGTCAAACCCCGCCCGGGGCGTGCGCCGCGATTGTGCGCCGGCTGTCCGCACTGGTCTGTTTTTTCCGTGCTTAAAAAACTGGATTTGCATGTGTCCGGCGATATCGGCTGCTATACCCTCGGGGCCCTGGCTCCGACCTCAGCGATGCATTCCTGCCTGTGCATGGGGGCCGGAGTGACTATTCAGGAAGGTCTGCGCCGCGCCCATCCGGACGGCAGGATAGTCGGCGTAATCGGCGATTCCACGTTTGTTCACTCTGGCATCACCGGACTGATTAACGCCGTTTATAACAAGGCCCGCGGGATCGTCTTTATTCTCGACAATTCCACTACCGCGATGACCGGCGGACAGAATCATCCGGGAACCGGTCTGACCATCCGCCAGGAAGCGACTCATCCGCTGGACCTGAAGGCCCTATGTCTGAGCTGCGGAGTCGATTTTGTAGAGGTCATCGATCCGCATGGCAATGTCAAGGCCCTTGAAGAACTGGTCCTCAAGCGTCTGGAGGCCGACGGCCTCAGCGTGATTATCTGCAAACACCCATGTGTGCTGCTGAAATAACAGGATAAATACCATGAAACAGGATGTCTATAATGTGACCTTCGGCGGGATTGGCGGACAGGGAATCATCAAGGCCTCGGAACTGCTGGGCTGGGCCGCTCTTTACGACGGCTATCATGTAAAAAAATCGGAGGTCCACGGGATGAGCCAGCGCGGCGGTTCGGTTGAATCGCATGTCCGATTCGGAAAAAAAATATTTTCTCCTTTAATCGGAGAGGGGCAGGCCGATTTTCTGCTGTGTTTTCACGCCGATGAGCATCCCCGCCTTCTCCCCTTTCTTCGGAAAGGAGGCGTCGATCTGGCCCCTTACCTGGCGAAGGTGCAGGAGGCAATCGAAGATCAGCGATCGCTGAATACGGCGCTGGTTGGGGTCTTGTCGGCCCATCTGCCGATCCGGGAGAAAAGCTGGCAAAAGGCCCTCGAAACCGTATTTAAGCCAAAAATTCTTGAGAGCAACCGGCTGGTTTTTGCAAAGGCCCGCGCTCTATGTCAATAAACTCACGCCCAAGGCAGATTGTGTCCGGCAAAATGTGAGCGAATAAAAACTCAGGAGGTTGCAATGATTTGGAACGAAGCGATAGAAACCATGCCGCTGGAGGACCTGAAGAACCTCCAGTCTGAACGCCTGGTCAAACTGGTCCGTTATATTTATGAACGCTGTCCGGTTTACAAACAGAAATTGGACAAGGCAGGGGTGTCGCCGGGAGATATCCAGGGCATTGAGGATATTACCAAACTTCCCTTTACCACCAAACTGGATATGCGGGATCATTATCCCTACGGCTTGTTTTCACGGCCGCAGTCGGATCTTGTGGAAATCCATGTATCCAGCGGCACTACGGGCAACCCGACTCTGGTCGGCTATACGAGGGATGATCTAAAACTCTGGGGCGATGTGATGGCCCGGGTGCTGTGTTGCGCAGGAGCCAAACCGGGCGACTTCGTCCAGAATGCCTACGGATACGGTTTGTTTACCGGCGGGCTGGGGTTTCATTACGGCGCGCTGGAGATGGGGTTGACTATCATTCCAGCTTCCTCCGGCCAAACCAAACGACAACTAAAAATCATGCAGGATTTTAAGCCAAGGATCCTGGCCTGCACGCCCAGCTATTGCCTGTATATGGCCGAAGAGGCCAAAGAATTAGGGCTTGACCCCAGACAAGGGAGCTGGAAGATTGGAATCTTCGGCGCTGAACCCTGGAGCGAGCCCATGCGGAATGAAATTGAGCAGGCCTGGGATATGCTGGCAACCGATGTGTACGGCCTTTCGGAGATTATCGGCCCCGGCGTCTCGCAGGAATGCACCTACAAAGACGGGCTGCACCTGTTCTCGGATGTTTTCTACCCGGAGATTATTGACCCGGATTCAGGCGTGCCGGTTCCGGAGGGCAGTAACGGGGAACTGGTAATTACCACGCTGACCAAACAGGCCATTCCGCTGCTGCGTTATCGCACACGAGATATAGTCAGTATGACCAGCCAGCCCTGCCGCTGCGGACGAACCAGCCCCCGAACCAGTAAAATCAAAGGACGCACCGACGATATGATTATCGTACGGGGCATCAATGTCTTTCCGTCCCAGATCGAACATGTTCTGCTGGGCATTGAAGGGATCCATCCTCATTATCAGCTGGTCATCGACCGGAAGGCCCATAAACTGGACGAGGTGGAAATCATGGTCGAGGTAGATGAGAAGATCTTCAGCGATGAAATCAAGCGGATGAGCGCCCTTGAACAGAAGATTCGAAAAGAGATTGAGGCGATCCTGTCGATCGGAGTCTCCGTGAAACTGGTAGAACCCAAGACCATTCAGCGCAGCGAAGGCAAGGCCAAACGCGTTGTGGACAAACGATCCATCTGAAAAAAACAGCCATCTTTTGCTGGAAAGGGAAAGGATATGAAGATTAAACAAATCAGCGTATTTCTGGAGAATCGAAAAGGACGGCTGTATGAAATCTGTTCTCTGCTGGGCGAGGCCGGAATCAATATCCGGGCGCTGACGATCGCGGAAACCGAAACCTTTGGGGTTCTGCGCATGGTCGTGGATAAGCCGGCTCAGGCGGCGGAACTGTTTCGAAAACATCATGTCACCGTCAATCAGACCGACGTCGTTGCCGTCGAGGTGCCGGACACCCCCGGCGGCCTGGCGAATGTCTTAAAAATTCTGTCCGATCAAAACGTCAATGTCGAATATATGTACGGTTTCGTGAAGAAATTTTCCGAGAAAGCCCTGCTGGTCTTCCGTTTTGATGATCCGGCACGGGCCCATCAGGTTCTGATGGCCGCCGGAGTGACGGTGATAGGCGAAAAGGATATCACGGGCTTATAAGTTTTTGCCGCAAACCGCCGGAAAAACGAAAGGCAGACAGAGAATGGACATTCGATTCTGGAATCAGGAGATAGAAACTCTGGCACAAAAGGATCTGCGCCAGCTGCAGCTGACCCGCCTGCGGGAATTGATCGGCTATGCGATGAAAACGCCCTTCTACCACAAACGCCTGAAGAAGGCGGGTATTTCTTCGCCGGAAGATATCCAGGATCTGGAAGATTTGCAGAAAATCCCATTTACGGTCAAGGATGATCTTCGCCAGGCGTTTCCGAAGGGACTGCTGGCCGTCGATATGGAGCAGGTAGTTCGCATTCATTCATCCAGCGGAACCACCGGCATTCCCACAGTGATTTACTATACCGCAAAAGATCTGGATCGCTGGACGGATCTGCTGGCACGCGGCATTGTGGCCACCGGCGCAGGTCCGGCCGACGTCTTTCAGAATATGATGAGTTACGGTTTGTTTACAGGCGGGTTGGGACTTCATTACGGCGCCGAGCGCGTCGGGCTGACTGTTATCCCTGTCGGCGGCGGCAATACCCAGCGGCAATTGCAACTCATGAGGGATTTTAAAACCTCGGTGCTGCATATTACCCCCAGTTATCTTCTGCATATTCACCAGCGGATGCCGGAATTTCGCATTTCTCCGGCGGATCTGAATCTGAAGAAGGCCTGGATGGGAGCCGAACCGCACTCGGAAAATACCCGTCTCAAACTTCAGGAACTGTATGGCATCGACATTTACAATTCCTATGGGCTCAGCGAGATGAACGGCCCCGGCGTAGCATTTGAGTGTGCCTATAAAAAAGATCTCCATGTCTGGGAAGACGGCTACATTATCGAAATTATCGATCCGGCCACGGGAAAGGTATTGCCGGAGGGACAGGAAGGAGAAGTGGTCTTCACAAATCTGATCCGCCATGCCATGCCGCTGCTTCGCTACCGGACCCGCGACCTGGCGTTCCTTCACCCAGAGCCGTGCCCCTGCGGTCGGACCGGACGGCGAATGTCCCGCATCACCGGCCGCACCGATGATATGATGATTATCAACGGCGTGAATGTCTTTCCCTCTCAGATTGAAGAAATCCTCATGAGCATTCCGGAGGTCGGGAATAATTATCAGATCCATCTGACCCGTAAAGAAGGTCTGGACCGTCTGGCGGTCAAAGTGGAGATCTATTCCAAACTGTTCACCGGAGATCTGTCTCAACTGGACGCCCTGAAGGCAAAAATCAATGATAAACTTCGCGCCTCCATCACAATTAACTCACGGATCGAACTGCATGAACCGGGCGCTTTGCCTGCCTTTGAAGGAAAGGCCAAACGCGTCGTTGACGAGCGGGACAAACTATAAGATTGAAAAGCCGGAGGATCGGCCTTTAAGGAGTAAGCCATGGCAAAACAGGTGACCATCTTTCTTGAAAATCGGCCCGGCCGGATGAAGTCTATTTCCGATATTCTGTTGGAAAAAAATCTGAATATCTGGGCCTTCACGATTCAGGACCGGGGGGATTTTGGCCTGATGAAGATCATTGTGGACAAACCCGACCAGGCGCAGATTGTGCTGGCCGAGCGAGGCGTGGCCTGTGTCTTGAAAGATGTCCTTGCGGTCATCGTTCCGGATCGACCGGGCAACCTTGAGAAACTGACCACGGCGCTCCTCCAGAAAAATGTCAATATCAAGGATGCCTATGGGTTTGTCTGTCCTACCGGCAAGCAGGGAATCTGCTACCTGGAGGTTGAAAACCCCGCCGGAATCGATCTGGAGACAGTAATCGCCGAGCACGGATTCAGCATCCTGAACGACAAAGAACTCTACGATTTATAGGATTCTGCGGGATGGATATTCTGCCTGCCATCGATCTTCGGGATGGAAAATGTGTACGCCTGATTCAGGGCCAGTACGAAAAGCAGATTACCTACAAGGATAATCCGGCAGCCCAGGCGCATGAATTTTTTGCCGACGGCGCACGCTGGCTCCATATTGTCGATCTGGACGGAGCCAAGGCGGGCCGACCGGTCAATACCGAAGCAGCGACGCAGATTGCACAATCCGTCTCGATAAAAATTGAACTGGGAGGAGGAATCCGCAGCGAATCATCCATCCGGCAGATGCTTGATCTGGGTGTAGAGCGGGTGATCCTCGGAACCAGCGTCATACATCAATTTGACTGGTTCTGCGAAATGACCCATAAATTTCCGGGGCGGCTGGCACCGAGTCTGGATGCTCGCGGCGGCGCTTTGGCAACCGACGGCTGGCTTCAGCAGGGGAAGGATAATCTTCTTGATTTTGCCAAGCAGGCCGCACGACTGCCCATTGCGGCGATTATCTATACCGATATCAGCAAGGATGGGATGCTGGGCGGCCCCAACCTCCAGCGAACGGAAGAACTGGTTCGAACAGTTTCTGTTCCCATCGTGGCGGCCGGCGGAGTGACCGTTGTACAGGATGTCCTCAACCTCAAGCAAACGGGAGCAGCTGGGGCCGTCATCGGCCGGGCCTTGTACGAAGGAACCATCACCGTTTCGCAAGCTCTCCAAGCGGCTCAATAGCGCCGGTTGGAAGACAAAATTTTCCAAGTTTTCTGTTGACAGCCGCAGCGGGCCTTTCTATTTTCGTGTATGGTTCATAAATTAAGGTCATCTCGGTTACATACCTTTCGCAAAACGTTTGACAGATGCGCTATATGCGGATATAGTCTATCTGTTTCAGTGGTCCGTTTTTAGATATGGGAGAAAATGCATGAACAGCAAAAAGATTTTGGCCGACGGCATCACGTTTGATGATGTTCTTTTGTTACCGGCCCGAAGCGATTTTATCCCTGCGCAGGCCGACACCTCCACCCGTCTGACTCGGCGAATCCCGATTCATATCCCCATTGTCTCGGCCGCGATGGACACGGTGACCGAGTCGGCCCTGGCTATTGCGCTGGCTCAGGAAGGGGGCATCGGCATCATTCACAAAAATCTTTCCATTGAAGCCCAGCAGCGCGAGGTCGTCAAGGTCAAGCGTTCTGAAAACGGGATCATCCTCGATCCTGTGACGCTCAGCCCTGAAATGACCGTTCTGAAAGCCCGTGAAGTCATGCAGGAGCAAAATGTGTCCGGTATCCCGATTGTAGAGGGCGATCAATTGGTCGGAATTCTCACCCGCCGCGATATGAAGTTTCTGGTGGATGATTCGGTTCCGATCCGTGAGGTCATGACCTGCGGAAAACTGGTCACTGGCCCCGCTCAAACAACGCTTGAACAGGCCCGCGAGATTCTGCAGAAGCATAAAGTGGAAAAACTCCTGCTGGTCAACGAGAAAGGGCATCTGGCCGGGCTGATTACGATGCGGGATATCGACCGCGTTCAGCAGTTTCCGCGAGCGGCCCGCGATGCCCGCGGGCGTCTTCGGGTGGGCGCCGCAGTCGGAGTTCGGGATCAGGATCGGGTTTCGGCACTGATTGATGCCGAGGTGGATGTGCTGGTCGTGGATACCGCCCATGGTCATTCAAAAAACGTGATTGATATGGTTGGCTGGATTAAGAAGAACTATGATATTGACGTCATCGCAGGCAATATCGCCACCGCCGAGGCCGCCGAAGATCTGATCAGGGCCGGAGTCGATGGCGTCAAGGTAGGTATTGGGCCCGGCGCCATCTGTACGACCCGGGTTATCTCCGGCGTGGGTGTGCCGCAGATAACGGCGATAATGAATGCCGCTGCCTCAGCTGAAAAAGAAGGCGTACCGGTGATTGCCGACGGCGGAATCCGTCACTCCGGCGATATTACCAAGGCCCTTGCCGCCGGCGCCTCCAGCGTCATGCTCGGTTCGCTTTTTGCCGGACTATCCGAAAGCCCCGGCCAACTGGTCATTTACAAAGGCCGACAGTTCAAGGAATACAGAGGCATGGGTTCCATTGGGGCGATGGTGCAGGGTTCGGCCGACCGATACGGGCAGTCCAGCGCTGAGCAGCGAGACAAACTGGTTCCTGAAGGAGTCGAAGGGCGCGTGCCGTATCGGGGGCCTCTGAGCAGTTTCGTCTATCAACTGGTCGGCGGGCTTCAGGCGGGGATGGGCTATTGCGGCACCCAGACGATTGAAGAACTCCGCCGCAAGGCCGCCTTTATCCGCATCAGCGCCGCCGGGGTCAACGAGTCTCATCCCCATGATATTGTTATAACCAGAGAATCGCCCAATTATTCGGGCTATGTTCCATTCGATAATTAAAACGCTATGGATAAAATACGAGAATCGATAGCCATTATTGATTTCGGCAGTCAGTACGGTCAATTGATCGCCCGCCGAATACGCGAGCACAAAGTATATTCGCAAATCTTTCAGCCCTCGGTACGCGCTGAAGCATTGTCTGATTTAAAGGTCAAAGGGATTATTCTTTCCGGCGGGCCGGCCAGCGTGAATGCTCTGGGCGCACCGACCTGCGACCCGGCCCTGTTTGATCTGGGGGTTCCGATCCTGGGCATCTGCTATGGAATGCAGGTCGGCTGCAAGATCTTAGGCGCCGCTGTTTCGTCCGCTCAATGCCGCGAATATGGACGCACCGCATTGTCTATTCTGGACCGCAGCGATCTGTTCAAAAATCTGCCGGAACAGACCGCCGTCTGGATGAGCCACGAAGATCAGGTTCATCAATTAGGAAGCGAGTTTGTTCCGCTGGCTCGGACGGATTCCTGCCCTTTCGCGGCGGTCCGTCATAATTCCGGCCGTTTTTACGGAGTCCAGTTTCATCCGGAGGTGACCCATACTCCGCAGGGCGCAGAGATTCTCAAGAATTTTCTCTACGCCGTCTGTCACTGCAGCGGCAGCTGGCAGATGAGCGATTTTGTTGAGCAAACAATCCGCGATGTGCGAAAACAGGTCGGCCGCCATACTGTTATTTGCGGCCTGTCCGGAGGGGTTGATTCGGCTGTCACCGCAGCTCTTCTGCATCAGGCCATAGGCGATCAACTGGTTTGTATTTTTGTCGATAACGGATTGCTGCGCAAGAACGAAAAAGAAAGCGTGATTGCAACCTTCCGGAATCATTTTCATATAGATCTGCGAGTGGTGGACTGGGCGGGTCGATTTCTTGCCGGCCTTTCCGGAGTCGTCGACCCGCAGCAGAAGCGCAAGATCATTGGGGCTGAGTTTATCGAGGCCTTTAAATCCGAGGCCTCTCGAATTCCCCATGCCCGCTTTCTGGCTCAGGGCACTCTGTATCCGGATGTCATTGAATCAGGCGGCAGGGACGGCAGCCAGGCGGCCAATATCAAACTACATCATAACGTCGGCGGACTGCCGGAACAGTTGGGCTTTGAACTGGTTGAGCCGCTGCGGGATCTTTTTAAGGATGAAGTTCGACTGGTTGGCGAACGTCTTGGACTGCCGGAGATAATGGTCTGGAGGCATCCGTTCCCTGGGCCGGGCCTGGCGGTGCGGGTGCTGGGCGAGGCGACTGAGCCGAAACTGGCCATCTTGCGGGAGGCCGACGACATTTTGATACAAGAAATCCGCGCAGCCGGACTGTACCGCTCGCTCAGCCAGACGCTGGCTGTCTTGCTGCCGATCGGCACGGTAGGCGTAATGGGCGATCAGCGCAGTTATGAACACGTCATCGTTATTCGTTCCGTGGATACAACAGATTTTATGACAGCCAGTTTCTCACGGATTCCTTACGAAACGCTTGAGCGAATCGCAAACCGGATTATCAATGAAGTTCGCGGGGTCAATCGCGTGGTCTATGATATCTCCAGCAAACCCCCTGCAACGATCGAATGGGAGTAATGGGAATCACACAAAGGAGCCGGAATAATGAATCAGGGAAGAACACATTTACTTCTACGGGCGGCGGCGGCCGGATGGGTTGTCTGTATGTCTGCGGCGGCATGGGGCGATTCGCTGGGACTGTATCTGGATAATGACGGCCGATGGTTTAAGCCCAATCACAATACAGATCGGCATTATACCAGCGGAGTCAAACTGGTTTACGGATTCCAGCCCAACTGGCAATGGCTTGAAGATTTCGGGAAATGGAATTTCCCTTTTTTTCCGGTCGATTCCCAGGAAACTGCTGTCGCAGCAGGATTGTTCATAGGGCAGAATATATACACGCCGGATCGGATTGATGAACCGCTCAAACGGCATGAGAAGGATATGAAGTATGCCGGCTGGCTGTATACGGGCCTGTTTATCCAGCGAGCGGCCGGGCCTGTGATGGATCAATTAGAACTGGATGTGGGGATGATCGGCCCTTCGGCCCGAGGCCGACAGGCGCAGAACTATACGCATAAGGTTCTGGGCGGTAATAAGGCGATTGGATGGGAAGAACAAATTAACGACGAACCGGCTGCTCATTGCTCCTGGATGCGTCGACAGCGGCTCAGCGGAGTACGGGCGGGGTCCGGTGGGAATCATGATTTTCTGGCCGAATATGGCGCGGCAGCCGGATCGCTCCATTGCGACGGGCAAATCGGACTGATCGGCCGATGGAGTCTGCTCAATGACCTGCCCTCTGACTTTGGCCCCGGCCGGTTTACGATGCCTTCCGGTGCGCTGGGGCGTTCCGCTTCAATGCCTGCGTCTGTCTATCTGTTCGGCCGTGTCAGCGGCAAAGGGGTGGCCTACAATCGCTTTTTGACAGGACTCGATCCAAAACCGTTGGTAGGCGAGTTTCAGTTGGGAATTGCGATCCGGTATAAATCGCTGGAGATTGTCTATTCCCAGACTTATCTGACGCATGAATTTGAACAGCAGCACGGAACAGACGGCTGGGGTTCTCTGGCGCTGTCCTGGTTGTTTTAGGAAAACCGAAATTCCAATCACACAAAACGGCAAAAAACCGAATTTTTAAAAATCAATTTCGGCTCTCCTCATTCGCGTTTCCCGGATGGATCTTTTTTTTGTGCAGATGTGCGTAGTTAAGACAAAAAGCCGTTGAGCGGATCAGGCCGGCCGTCATCGTTATCATAGGTCGTCTCGTCGGCGATCTCCTCTCGAATCTGAATCCGTTCGATGGATTCGGCCTTCTTCGTATGGCTGTCCACAGCGACCGCAATAGCGCTGATCCGCACATCGCCGCTGGCCAGTTCAAACGGACAGGGCATCTGGGTACGAAAGGCGCGAATCACGCATTCGCTTTTGCGTCCAAGCACAGAATCATGCGAGCCGGTCATCCCCAGATCGGTGATATAGGCCGTGCCGCCCCGCAGGATGCGCTCATCAGCCGTCATCACATGGGTATGGGTTCCGAACACACAACTGACCTTGCCGTCCAGATAATATCCCATCGCTACCTTTTCGCTGGTTGCTTCCGCGTGCATTTCCACAAAGATAATGTCGGCCTGCTGGGACAGCCGGGGCAAGAGAGAATCAATTTTGGCATAGGGACAATCGGCCGGCTTCATATAAATCCGGCCAATCAGAGCGACCACCGCCACGGAAACGCCTTTGGCTGTCTGGTAGATCGCAAAGTCTTTTCCCGCTGCCGCAGGAGACAGGTTGGCCGGACGCACAATATTGGGCTGGCTTTCAAGAATAGGAACAATCTCCTTCTTGCGATAGCAGTGATCGCCCAGGGTGATCAGGTGAACGCCGTAGCGGCCCAATTTGTCATAAATCTGCGGAGTCAGTCCGGAGCCGCCGGCCACGTTTTCGGCGTTGACAATAACTGCGTCAATCTCCAGTTGCCGCACAAGGCCGGATAATTGCGAGGCCAGGATGCGCCGGCCGGGCCGGCCGACCACATCCCCGACGCAAAGAACTTTCACTTTCATAGATCTCCCGTTTATCTGACAGCGCTTTTAACGGCAAAGCAATTCGTACGGCGTTGGATTACCGGGCATACTCAATGCACCGAACCTCCCGCAAGAGCGTCACTTTGATTTCTCCGGGATAGGTCATTTCATCCTCGATCTTCTTGGCGATATCGCGTGCGGTTTTCATCGCTGCATCATCGTTGACGTGTTCGGCATCCACGATCACCCGCACTTCGCGGCCGGCCTGGATGGCGTAACATCCCTCCACGCCGGCAAAACTCTTGGCGATTTCTTCCAGTTTTTCCAGCCGTTTGATGTACCGTTCAAGGGTCTCGCGGCGGGCGCCGGGCCGAGAGGCGCTGATGGCGTCGGAGGCGGCGATCAACGGCGTGTAGGGATTATCCGCCGGAATATCTCCATGGTGCGCTTCGACGGCGTTGAGTATCACCGGCGATTCCCTGAATCGCTTCAGGTAATTGGCGCCGATAGCCGGATGGCCGCCTTCGATCTCGCGGTCCATTGCCTTGCCGATGTCATGAAGAAGCCCGGCACGTTTGGCCAGCGAACCGTCCAGGCCCAGTTCATCGGCCATCACCTGGGCCAGAAACGCCACTTCTACGCTGTGTCGGAGCACATTTTGTCCATAACTGGTCCGATAATGAAGTGCGCCCAGCATTCCGATGATTTTGTTGTTCAGACCGCGAACATCGACCTCTTCCGCCGCTTCCTTGCCTAACTGAATTACTCGCTGGTGAACATCTTTTTTCGTCTGAATCACAATCTCTTCAATCCGTGTCGGATGGATCCGCCCGTCCTGAATCAGCCGCTCCATGCTCAGCCGGGCCACCTCGCGACGGATCGGGTTGAAACCGCTGACCACAATGACCCCGGGCGTATCATCCACGATAACATCCACGCCTGTCGATTTTTCAAAGGCGCGGATATTCCTGCCTTCCCGGCCGATGATCCGTCCTTTCATCTCGTCATTGGGGATATCCACCATCGAAACGCTGACCTCGCAGGTTTGCTCGGCAGCATATCGCTGAATCGCCAGATTGATAATCTCTTTGGATTTTTCCTCGGCCTGTTCCTCGGCCTGTGCCACTTTGCGCTGGATCAGATCGCTCATTTCTTTTTCACATTCTTCTTCCAGACGTTGGAGGAGTAATTCTTTGGCGTCCTCTACATTCATTCCCGTGATTTTCAGCAGCTGATTTTTTTGCTGTGCAGTCACTGTCGCTAATTCACGGTTTTTGATATCCACATTTTCTACTTTTCTTTGCAGTTCCTTTTCAAGATTTTTCAGTTGTCTTTCGCGCTGGTTTACCTGTTCGGTTTGACGTTCGAGGTTGTCCTTCATTTTTTCCAGATGCAGTTCTTGCTTTTGAATCTGGGCTTCCTTGGTCGCCACCTCGTTAGAAAATTCTTCTCTTTTGTGGATCAGTTCGCTGGCGGCATCAAGGCGTGCTTCTTTCAAAATCGTGTCGGCTTCACGGCGGGCCGTTTCAACACGACTTTGGATGTCTTTTTCTGTCTCTTTCAGTTTCGACTTGGCAACTAACAAGCCGATGACGATCGCAAGTAAAACCCCGATCGCCCCTCCCAAAAAAAGTCCGACCATCCATGAGGCCGGATTGAGTTGAGCTAAAAGTTCCATAATTTGTGCCTTTCTCGGTTTTTCCGGTTATAACTCAAGGCGCATACAATAAGCAGAAATCGAATCGGAAGAACCTCAGAAAGGTACAAACTAAGCGGAAACTGTGGTTAGACAA
>JAKJEN010000079.1:0-5829 GCA_022705405.1 Planctomycetota bacterium
GAGGGATTGCTGCGGGGTCGGACTGAGCATCCGATTCCGATTTGGCCGGTTCAATCGTATTTTTCTGCTCGGCCTGAGGGACGGTCGCTTCTTCTGATGCAGAGGTCGGCTGGGGTGAATCCGATTCGCTGGAAGCGGCTTTCAGATCTCCAAAAACTGCCGCACATTTAAAAGCCGGATAATCCGGAACATTGATTTCCCAGACCATTGCCAGGCAGGGGGAATCGCTTTCCATGCCGAAAACATCCTTAGGGCTTGGCCAGGGATCGGCGATACGCGTTCCAGTCTGCAAGAGATGTTTGTGTCCATTGAGCTGTTCCCGAAAAATTCGATCCCATGAGCCCACAAGCAGATTTCCGATTTCCTTGACAGTATCCATCAATTTCAATGCGCTATCAAGAGTTCCCTGCTTGCATTGCTGCTTGATCGTAGCCTCCGGGAGCATTACCACCAGTCCAGACAATGCAAACAAACCGGTTCGATCCAGCATGAGGTGAAAGCATTGATTGAGGATACCTTTGGGTTGTACCGAATAGACCGCTGCGTACTTGGCGAAGGACGACTTCAGTTCATCCAGACGGGTAAAAACCGCCGCCGCCGGCGCACAAGACATCGTGATGCTGAGCATGCTGTCCAGATCGTCACAAAAGGCAAGCATAGCATTGGTGCTTAGCGTTGGGAGCGTATTCTCCAAAGAAGTAGCGGTCTGAGATGCCATGGTTTCTGTTTCCATGAATTGAGATTACCCCTTTCGCATTCGGTAGAGTAAGCTAAAAACAGCCGACTGGTCTTCATCAATGCTTACTGGAACGCAGATTCGTTCAGCGCCTTCTATATTGGGGCCGGTCAGGTTTTTTCCGGTGATAACCGATGGGATGGACACTTCAATCGACGAATAGGTATCCTGCAGGCGGCTTTTAATGCTGCCCATCACCATGTTGGACACTTCTCCAATGGCGTCACAGGTCTCTTCGTCTGTGATGTCGGCTTCCGGTTCAAGCGCCAGCATGTTGCGGGCAATAATCCGGGCACAGGGCCAGGTCATGGAAATCACCATGCATCCTTCCAAATCGCCCTTGAACGTAATGGATCCCATCAATAAATCGGCGTCCTGAAAGAAGGGAGTTTCCTGGGACGGTTCAATCTCCATAAAAATCATCGTTTCAAAAACTTCCTTGGCGGCTTCCAGAACGGTTTCGTGATACGTTTTCTGTTCAATCATAGTTTGTTCCTTTCTTGCGCCTGGCAGAGGCGGCTAACTCATGAAGGGTGAAAGTTTTTCCTGAAATTTTTCAGGCGTAAAGGGCTTTGTGATATATCCATTGGCCCCGTCTGCCATTACGCTATTGATCAGGTCCTGCGAGCTTTCTGTAGAGACCATGATAATTTTGGTCTCCTTGCAGTTGGGCAGCTGGCGGGCCTGCTTGACCATCTCGGTGCCGGACATTTCAGGCATGTTAATATCGCACAGAACGATATCGACCGGCCCTGCTTTGAGTTTTTCTAACGCTTCGGCGCCGTTTCCGGCTTCTTCGGTGCTGTCAAATTCCAGCCCGGACATACGAACGGTGCGCATGATGATTTTCCGCATTGTAGCGGAGTCATCAACAATCATAAGTGTCTTGGCCATTCCTGAACTCCTTAATTCTTGTAAATTCTTTATTGGCTATTTGGTGGATTCATAACTCTATTTAATAAGATCATAAAATAGAATCGCTTCTCATAATTGTTTCACTCAGTTGGACCTCCCCGAGGACCTGGTCGATATCGAGCAGAATCTTGATGGTATTTTCGACTTTGCCGATGCCGAGGATGAAATCCGTCTGGATCGCCGAACCCAGAGCGGACGTTTCTTCAATGTTTTTTCCGTCAATATCCAATACCTCCTGTACGCGATCCACGATCAGGCCGGCATTAAAGGTTCGACCGTTCTGATTGATTTCGGCAACGATAATGCAGGTCTGTTCGGTGATGTCGGCTTGCGCCATCCCAAAACGCAGACGCAAGTCAATCACGGGGATGACCTGTCCGCGGAGATTGATGATTCCCTTGACAAACTCCGGCGTGCGAGGCACAGCCGTGATGCTCATATAGCCGATAATCTCGCGAACCTTGAGAATCTCCAATCCATATTCTTCTTTACCAAGGGCAAAGGTCAGGTATTTGCCTTCCTGAGCGGAATTGCGTTTTAAAATCGGTTCTTTTACCACAGTACTGGTCATACTCAACTCCTTGTCAAAAACCCGTGTTTATATATTGGGCCTGTTTTGTCCGCAGGATGTCCGCTTATGTTATTTTTCCATAAACTCATCGGACACTCTCATCAGCAGGTTAAGAACAGAAAAGCAGACATTTGCGAAAAGTTCAGATAACGGTTCCAATACGCAGGATTTCTCCGGCTGCGAAGCGGCCTTTGACTATTTCGACAGCAGCTTATATTGGAATGAAATCGTGAAAAACAGACCCCAATGCACAAACCGGGTCTTTTATTGGACATTCTCAGGAAAACGGAGATTGGGATACTTTAAGACTTTAAGATAAAGACAGGGGGTTCTGTTATGCGTTGAATGGAAGCGGAATGATATGTGGACCTTAAGATCTGTCCGGTCCGATAAACCCTCGGCAGCAGGAATAAACCTTAAAGGTATTTGCAGGAATTGATAGAACCGGCAGAATAAGAGTTGACGGTCTGGTGCGTATCAGTGGATTTGAGCCGGGTAAATGCCTCAGGGATTGTCGGGCTGGCTTCTCTGGTTCTCAAGGGTTTGGATTTGTGCCTTCAATTCCTGTATTTGCTGATCTTTCTCAACGGCCTGATTTTTGAATTGAGTGGATTTCTCCATCAGCGTGCGGGTAATCTCAAGGGCTTTTTGATTGACCTCTTCATATTTCTTTTTCATCGACGCCAACTGCTCATTTTGCTGGTCGATAGTCTGTCTGGCCTGGGCCAGTTCCTGTTGAAGATTTTGCTTTTCGTTCTGGCAGGTCGTCAAGGCCGGGCTTTGTTTGCATCCGGTCAATGCGGCGGCCGTCAACAGCAGGGCAATTCGTGCAACGTGCTTCATCCGTGCTTCCTTTCATTTGTATTATCAATTTTCACAGGAATTATTCTATCGGACAACATAGAGCGACACAACAAAAATTTACAGGAAATATAAGTTCGCGTTCCATCTCAGGCGGAGGTCAAGGCGTTTTGAAGGACGGCTTGAGCCACTCCGCGAATCAGGGCTTCTTTGCCTGCACGAGAAGGGAGAATCTCAATTTTTCGCGAGTGCCAATCATATACATGATCCGCAAAATCGTTTCGGATTTGCTCGGCCAGATATGAAAAAAACGGCTGGCTGACATATCCGGCCAGAATCAGCACATCCGGATCAAAAAGGTTTACGGCAATAGAAGCGGCCCGACACAGATGTTCCATAATAAAATCCAGAACAGACAACGCATAGCGATCTCTTTGTTCGACGGCCTGACGCAGGAATTCGAGAGATTGTTCAGGTTTGGTTTGCTGATCCATCCAGCGCCGTAAAATTGTCTGGCGGCCGTCTGCCAGATCGGCGTTTATTTTTTGAAGAATAGCCGGTCCGGAAATAAGAGCTTCAAGACA
Source organism: Planctomycetota bacterium (assembly GCA_022705405.1). Lineage (GTDB taxonomy): Bacteria > Planctomycetota > Phycisphaerae > Sedimentisphaerales > Anaerohalosphaeraceae > JAHDQI01. Next base: position 3,608 of record JAKJEN010000079.1, read on the forward strand.
GCCGCGATGTCCGCAGCCGCAAAGGGGGCCATTGGGGATAACGGTCATATGTCCCAGTTCTCCAATCCGACGGGTCGCTCCGTGAATCAGTCGGCCGTCGATGAGCAAGGTTGAGCCAACGCCGTCGGCGATGTTGAAATAGAATATATTTTTGGACTGGAGGGCCGGCTGAGATCGGATTTCAGCCAGCAGCCGCACCTTGTTGGAGTGCAATTCGATCGGCCAGTTAAATGTTTCCATTAGCCGTTGCTTGAGGGGGACCATTTTCCAACCCAGCGGACTGGATAGCTCAACCAAACCCGCCGGCGTGACCGATCCGCTAAGCGTGATGCCGATACCGAGAATCTTTTCCGGCGGGATCATTTTTTTGCTGACCAAGCCCCGAAGGTTAATTTCCAACAGGCCCATTACAGGATCGAAGGAGTGGTCATTTCCAAGCGGAATTGCAATCTGTTCGATCAGTTCGCAATGAAAGTCAAACAGGCCAAGCCGGATGGTATTGGGATTGATTTCGACCCCAATGATATAGCATCCGAGTGGATTTATACGGATCAGGACGGGCTTGGCGCCCCGTTTGCCGCTTGGGAGAGGGTGTTCCTGAATTAGATCTTTTTCACGAAGGCGGCTGACGATTGTGCTGACGGTAGAACTGCCCAAGCGGGTCAACTGGCAAATCCGACTTTGAGAAATCGGACCGTGCTTTTCGAGAAGGGCCAACACCATTTTCTCGTTCCGACGCCCTGCAGATCGGGAATCAATCGCGTTTTTATCCATCTGACACCTGGTATCAAAACTAACATTTATAAGAATATCTCATTCTGTGAGATTAATCAAGGAAAACATATTTTGTAATTGTAAACCATATAAGTCTTTAAATAACAAGCAATAAACAAAATAATAATTAAATTCTTGATTATTTTATAAAAGTTGATATAAAATAATCTCACGATATGAGATAATAAAAAGAAGATTTTTCTGGTCATTATTTTGGATTTATGAACAAATGCCGTCATAAGGAATCTTCTATGAGCGATCTGTTTTCATTACAAGACAAAGGCGTAGTAATCACAGGCGGTGCGGGGATTCTGTGCGGTACCATTGCCGAAGATTTGGCTGCGGCCGGGGCGAAGGTATGTATTGCGGATTATGATGAATTTCGGGCACACGAACTGGCAAAGTCCATCGAAGCCAAAGGATATTTCGCTCTGCCCATTCGTCTCAATGTGCTTGACAAAAAAGAAATTCAGGAGGCGTTTGTCTGTGCCCTCGATTCGATGGGAAGGATCGATGTGCTGATCAACGGGGCAGGCGGCAATAAAAAGGAAGCCACGACGTCCGAAGAATTGTCTTTTTTTGATTTGCCGGCAGAGGCCGTTCGATCTGTGATGGATTTGAATTTTATGGGTACTTTTTTGCCCTGTCAGGTATTCGGCAAATACTTTGCCAAAGAAAAAAGAGGAAACATACTCAATATTTCCAGCATGAGCGCCTTTAGTCCATTAACCAAAGTGGGGGGCTATTCGGCTGCCAAGGCGGCGATCAGCAATTTTACACAGTGGCTGGCGGTTCATATGTGTCAGACCTATGCAGCGGAAATTCGGGTCAATGCCATCGCGCCGGGTTTTATACTGACTCAGCAAAATCGATTTCTATTGACGGATGAAAAGAGCGGTCAATTGACCCAAAGAGGCCGATTGATTCTTGACCATACGCCGATGAAGCGGTTTGGGACGCCGGAGGAACTGTGCGGAGCAGTCCGCTGGCTGCTAAGCGAGGCATCAAAATTTGTGACCGGAGTAGTAGTGCCGATTGACGGCGGATTTAACGCATTCAGCGGAGTTTGACAAGCCGGCGACGAACCTGAAAGGCAGGGGAACAGAAAATGCTCTACTATGCCAGAGAAAATGCGGACGGTTCGCTTACCGAACAAGACCTGCGCCTTGGATTGACAGAGGCATTTGATTCTCTGGGCCATAGGCAAAAAGTGCTGGCGGTACCGCCGGATATTACCCGTCTCCATTCCCAGGCAGGCCCGCTGACCCGGATGACCTGGGAGTATTATGGAGCGGCCCTGACCGATGTGCTTCCGGCGATTGGGACGCATCGTCCGATGACAGACGCGGAGATTTCCCGGATGTATCCGCAAGTGCCAAGATCTCTTTTTCGTGTGCATGACTGGCGGGGAGGAATTGTCACTCGCGGCCAGGTTCCTTCTGAATTTA
>JAKJEN010000079.1:5839-12179 GCA_022705405.1 Planctomycetota bacterium
CAGGTCAGCGAGGGCAAGGTACAGTACGCCTGGCCCGCTCAGGTAGACCGGTTAATCGAAGAGGGCGGTTTTGATCTGATTCTGTCTATCGGACAAGTGGTTCCCCATGAAGTGACCGGGATGGCCAACTATAACAAGAACATCCTGGTTGGTACCGGCGGCCTTGAGGGAATCAATAAAAGCCATTATTTGGGCGCCGTGTACGGCATGGAGAGGATGATGGGCCGAGCGGATACTCCGGTCCGGCGGGTACTCAACTACGCCTCTGATCATTTCCTCAAAGATCTGCCGATTGTCTATGTCCTGACGGTGGTGGACGGAAGCAAAGGAGAACCTGCGGTGCGGGGGTTGTTTATCGGCGACGATATCGAATGTTTCCAAAAAGCGGCGGATCTGTCTTTGAAGGTAAATTTTACCATGCTCCAGTCGCCGCTTCAAAAGGCGGTGGTGTATCTGGACCCCGCTGAATACAAAAGCACCTGGCTGGGCAATAAAAGCATATATCGAACCCGGATGGCTATGGCCGATGGGGGCGAGTTGATTGTGCTGGCTCCGGGATTGGTGGAATTCGGGGAAGACCGGCAGATTGATCGGTTGATTCGCAAATACGGATATGTCGGGACAGAACGGGTTCTTTCGCTGGTTGAAGAAAATGAAGATCTGCGGGATAATCTAAGCGCAGCGGCACATTTGATCCATGGTTCTTCGGAAGGGCGGTTTCGCGTGACCTACTGTCCCGGCGGGCTGAGTCGACAGGAAATTGAAGCGGCTGGATTTACCTATGGCGATTTAAAGGAAATGATGAAAAAATACGATCCGCTGAAACGAACCGACGGCTTTTATACCATAAATGGGGAAGACGTCTTTTTTATTTCCAACCCGGGGCTTGGATTGTGGGCGTTTCGGGATCGCTTTCGTTAACCGAATCAAAAAACGATTCTTTTTTAAACGGAGTCAAAATTATGGCAAACGCGGATATCGGACTAATCGGACTGGCGGTGATGGGAGAAAATCTCATCCTGAATATGGAAAGCAAGGGATTTACGGTGGCCTGTTTTAATCGGACTGTCTCCAAAGTAGATGATTTTATAAACGGGCGAGCCAAGGGCAAAAATATTATCGGATGTCATTCGGTTGCACAGATGGCCCAGTCGCTCAAGAGACCTCGCAAAGTGATGTTGATGGTCAAGGCAGGCAAGGCGGTGGACGATTTTATCGACCTTGTGCTTCCTGTTCTGGAGGACGGCGACATTATTATTGACGGCGGCAACAGCCACTTTCCCGATACGATTCGACGAACCCAATATGTCGAAAGCAAAGGAAAATTGTTTATTGGTACCGGCGTTTCCGGCGGAGAGGAAGGGGCGCTGCTGGGCCCGTCGATTATGCCCGGCGGATCGCCGGCGGCCTGGCAGCATGTCAAGCCGATTTTCCAGAAGATCGCCGCTAAAACCGACAAAGGCGAACCCTGCTGCGATTGGGTGGGGGAGAATGGAGCAGGCCATTTCGTCAAAATGGTGCATAATGGTATAGAATACGGCGATATGCAAATGATTTGCGAAACCTATCAACTGATGAAGTACGGCCTGGGGCAAAGCAACGAGGAGATGCATCAGGTATTTGCCGAATGGAATCGGGGGGAATTGGATTCCTATCTGATTGAAATCACCCGAGATATTCTTGGGTATAAGGATGCTGACGGCAAGTATGTTGTGGATCTGATCTTGGATACCGCCGGCCAGAAGGGGACCGGCAAATGGACGGTAGTGGCGGCCTTGGACACCGGCCAGCCGCTGACGCTGATCGGCGAGGCCGTATTTGCCCGATGTCTTTCGGCGCTCAAAGAGGAACGTGTGGCCGCCTCAAAAGCGCTTAAAGGTCCCAAACCCTCGTTCTCAGGCGACAAAAAGAAAATGATCGATGACCTGCGCCAGGCCCTGTATGCCTCCAAGATTATCAGTTATGCCCAGGGGTATCAATTGATGCGGGCGGCAGCCGGCGAATATAAATGGAATCTCAATTATGGCGGAGTTGCCCTGATGTGGCGGGGCGGCTGTATCATTCGTTCGGCCTTTCTCGGGAAGATCAAAGAGGCCTTTGACCGCGATCCGAACCTGTCCAATCTGCTGCTGGACCCGTTTTTCAAGGAGGCGGTCGAAAAGGCCCAGGACAGTTGGCGGCGGGTCATTATCGCAGCGGTCCAGATGGGTATTCCGACGCCCGCGCTAAGCACGGCGCTGGCTTTTTATGATGGATATCGAAGTCAGCGGCTGCCGGCCAATCTGCTCCAGGCCCAGCGGGACTATTTCGGCGCTCACACCTATGAGCGCGTGGATAAGCCGCGAGGCGAATTTTTCCATACCAACTGGACCGGACGCGGCGGCGAAACAGCCGCTTCGACCTATGTCGTTTAAGCCATAGAGGGAATAAATCATGAGCGTCTTTATTACAGAGGATTTTCTTCTGCAGAATAAAACGGCTGTGCGGCTGTATCATGAATACGCCTCCCCGATGCCGATTTATGATTATCATTGCCATCTGCCTGTCCGTCAAATCGCTGAGGATAGCGTATTTGAAAATATAACCCAGGCGTGGCTTCGAGGCGATCACTACAAATGGCGCGCTATGCGGACCAACGGCGTCTTCGAGGAACAAATTACAGGCAGTGCCGGCGATCGTGAAAAATTTGCCGCATGGGCAAAGACGGTGCCCTATACGATGCGTAATCCGCTTTATCACTGGACGCATTTGGAACTAAAACGCTATTTTGGGATCGATCTGCTGCTGGCTCCGGAGACCGCTGAGCGTATCTTTGAGGAGTGCAGCGAATTGCTGAAAACCCCCGAATTCAGCGTCCGCAATCTGCTCCGAAAGATGCATGTCAAGCTGGTCTGTACGACGGAAGATCCGCTGGACACGCTGGACTGGCATCAGCAGATCAAACAGAACGGATATGAAATCCATGTCCATACGGCGTGGCGGCCGGATAAAGCGCTGACCGCGGAAAATCCGCAGCATCTGAACCAGTGGCTGAACGGGCTGGAGAAAATTACCGACATATCTATCAATTCCTATAGTTCGCTGTTAGAAGCTCTTCAAAAACGGCATGACCGATTTGCCGCCGCCGGATGCCGCTTGTCGGATTATGGTCTGGAGACAGTCTATGCCGAACCCTATACTGAAGCGCAGATCTTCGAGATTTTTTCTAAGTTAAGGGCCGGGCAGACCGTAAGCGGGCTGGAATGCATCAAATATAAATCCGCACTTTTGTATGATATGGCTGCTATGGATGCCCGAGCCGGCTGGGTCATGCAGCTGCATTTGGGAGCTCTTCGCAATACCAACACCAAAATCATGCAGCTTCTGGGCGCCGACACCGGCTGCGATTCGATTGGAGATTTTGAAATTGCCCGACCGCTGGCCGCCTTTCTGGATCGGCTCAATCGACAAGACCTTTTGCCAAAGACGATCTTGTATAATCTCAACCCGCGAGACAATGAATTGATGGCCACAATGATCGGCAACTTCCAGGACGGTACCTGCCCCGGAAAAATTCAGTATGGGTCGGCCTGGTGGTTCCTCGATCAAAAAGAAGGGATGGAAAAGCAGATCGACGCGCTTTCTAATATGGGCTTGCTGAGTCGGTTTGTCGGGATGCTGACGGATTCACGGAGTTTTTTATCCTTTCCGCGTCACGAATATTTTCGTAGAATCCTGTGCAATCGGATCGGCCGGGATGTAGAAGACGGTTTGCTGCCGTCGGATCTTTCGCGGCTGGGAAAGATGGTCCGGGATATCTGTTATAACAACGCCTGTGCGTACTTTGGAATGGAATGCGGTTAAAAGAGGATTTTCCATGAAAAAGGGATTACTGATTTTTGCGGGTCTTTTACTGGTTCTGCTTGCAGCAGGGTATGTTTATTCCGTTAAAAGCGGAGAAAAAGATGTTCGGGTGCTGCGGTTGTGCCATGGTCTGAATATCCGTCATCCGGTGCATGTGACGATGGAATTCATGGCTCAGCGCGTAAAGGAAAAATCCCAGGGCCGGCTGATTGTGCAAATTTTTCCCAATGAACAATTGGGCACTGAAAAGGAATCCATCGAGTCTCTTCAACTGGGTTACATGGCTATGACCAAAACCTCCACAGCCCCGATGGAAAGTTTTGTCCCGCAGTTGCAGATATTCGGTATTCCGTATTTATTTCGCGATGCCGATCATTTCTGGAAGGTAGCCGGCGGACCGATCGGAAAAGAACTGCTGGAAGCAGGGACGGACAAAGGACTCAAAGGTCTGTGTTATTATGACGCCGGCGCCCGCAGTTTTTATGCCAAGAAGCCGATTCACAGCCCGGCGGATCTGAAAGGCCTTAAAATCCGCGTCATGAACAGCATTATGTCCATGCAGATGATTCAGACAATGGGCGGATCGGCCACTCCGATTTCTTGGGGGGAATTGTACACCTCTCTGGATCAGGGGGTGGTGGACGCGGCCGAAAACAACTCGCCTTCTTTTGAAACATCCCGACATTATGAGGTCTGCAAATACTATATTCTGGATGAACATGTGCGAGTGCCGGATATGCTGGTCATCAGCGCCCGGATCTGGAATTCGCTGACGGCGGAGGAACAGAGAATCCTTCAGGAAGCTGTGGATGAGTCCGTAGCGTTCAACCGCGTCAAGTGGATCGAGTCTGAGCAGGAGTCGCTGGATAAGGTGCAGGCGGCCGGGGTCACAATTATCCGACCGGATAAAAAACTTTTTCAGGACGCTGTCCGGCCTATGTGGGAAAAATATAACGGGACAGAACTGGGGGATCTGATACGGAAAATCCAGGAGGTGCAATAATGCTTAAATACATAAAGATGATTCTTGATCGAGCTATCGAAAGTCTGGTGATGATTGTTGTGGCGATTTTGGCGCTGGATGTCCTCTGGCAGGTGTTTACTCGCTTTGTCCTGAATCATCCGAGCAGTTGGACGGAGGAGTTGGCAATTTTCCTGCTGATTTGGGTGGCCCTTCTGGGCGCCGCTGTGGCGCTGGGAAGAGGATCTCATCTGGGGATTGATTATTTTATTAATAAACTGCCCCTCAAAGATAAACTGGCGGTGGAGATCTTCGTCTATCTGTGCATCGCCGTATTTTCTATACTGGTGATGGTGACCGGGGGAATCGAGTTGGTGCGAACCACTCTGGCTTTGAAGCAAAAATCCCCGGCGCTGGGAATCGAACTGGGCTATGTATATCTGGCGGTTCCGGTTAGCGGATGTTTTATGGTATTCTACAGTATCCTTGAACTGGCGACTTATCTGATCTTGTTTTTAAAGGGGCCGGAAGGGCTGGAGGAATATCGGATGAAACAAATAGTCTCTCAAAAAGTCGATTGATTTCAGGAGGAGAGAATTCTATGGATTTTTCGATTCAGATTCTGGTGGCAAGTTTTGCACTGTTGATTACGCTGAATGTGCCGGTTGCCTATTCTATGGGGATAGCGGCCATGCTGGGAATTTTAGCGATGGGCGATTTGCCCGCCTTTGTGGCAGTGGCCCATAAAATGGCAACAGGCATTGACAAATTTTCTCTGCTGGCGATCCCGTTTTTTATCCTTTCCGGACAGTTGATGGGACACGGGGGAATTGCACGGCGACTGATAGACTTTGCCAATGTACTGGTCGGCCGCTTTCGCGGAGGACTTGCCCTGGTCAATATTCTGACCTGCATGTTTTTTGGAGCCATATCGGGCTCTGCGACCGCGGCTGTTTCAAGCGTTGGCGGTTTTATGATCCCCCTGATGAACAAGAGGGGCTATGATCGTGATTTCAGCGCCTCAGTGACGGTGACAGCCGCTACCACGGGTTTGCTGATTCCGCCCAGTAACGTGATGATTGTCTATTCACTGGCTACCGGCGGGGCGGTTTCAATCGCCGCCATTTTTATTGCTGGAGTTATCCCGGGCATTTTGGTCGGCCTGGGTCTGATGCTGGCCAGCGGAGCGGTTTCCTGGAAGCGAAATTACGGAGGGGATGAGGTTATACCGTGGGCGAAGTCTATACAGCGATTTTTTCAGGCCATCCCTTCCTTATTGCTGATTGTCATTGTGATCGGCGGAATTCTGGGCGGCATATTTACCGCGACAGAGGCCTCTGCTGTAGCCGTCCTGTATTCATTTATTCTGGCGGTGATTTGCTACAAGGAAGTCAAATGGAAGCAGATCCCGTCGATCCTGCTGCAAACCGGGATGATGACTTCGGTTGTATTTCTGCTGATCGCCACCAGTATGGCCATGAGCTGGGTGCTGGCGGCTGAGCGGGTTCCGCAGGATATCAGCGCATTTTTGCTGGG
>JAKJEN010000007.1:0-15404 GCA_022705405.1 Planctomycetota bacterium
GAGGGGTTCCTGAAGGTCTCATGTCCTTGTTATCGGACATTCAGTCCTGTTTCGTTTAACTTTTCAAAGATCAATAAGAGCTGCCCTTTTTTAACATTTTAAATTCCAATCGCTATGGTTTTTTCAGATTGGGCGGCTCTTTTCCGTCTGCTTTTTCGACCGAGGAATCTCTATAAGAGGGTTTCTTCTCTTCCTCTTTCATTTTTCCGAGGTATTCCGGCAACTGTACGCCCGCCATGTTCGCAATCTCCTGCAGCGGCGGCAATGATTTGATCATACTGGATAAAAAGTGGGCGGTGGAGGAACCGCCTTTTTCTCCGCCGCCTGTATCCCAGACGGTGATCTTGTCAATCTTTAGATTCTTGATCGCCTCGACCTGGCGGCTGACAATTTCCTCAAGTTTTTCGATCATCAGCAGGGTCGCGGCCGACTTGGCGTCGCCATTACAACTCTTGACCAGCGACAAATATCCGGCCGCCTTGCTCTCGAGTACCTGCCTGAGACCCTTGGCTTCCGCTTCATATTTGGCTAAAATAGCATCGGCCTGTCCTTTGGCCTCCCGGCGATATCGTTCGGCCACCGCCTCGGCTTCAATCTCCACCTTGCGTTTTTCGGTTTCCTGTACGACAATGACCTCGGCATTCAGCCGCTGCTGCTCGGCCAGGTACTGGGCCTTCTGGATCTCCACTTCCGCCTGACGGCGGGCAACCTCGCCCCGCTGGAGGGCCTCAGCCCGCTTAATGGCCAAAACAGCCTCGGCATCGGCGATATCGGCCTTGGCCTTATTTTCGCCGCTGACGGCCAGCGCTTCCTGCTGCTGAACATAGATTCGCTGATCGGCGACCGCTTTCTTTTCGCCTTTGACAGCCTCTGCTTCCTGCTGCTGGACATAGATTCGCTGATCGGAGACCGCTTTCTTTTCGCCTTTGACGGCCTCTGCTTCCTGCTGCTGCACATAGACGCGTTTGTCTGACTCGGCGCGTTTCTGGCCTTTCTCGGCCTCGGCAAGATGCTCAGCGACGCGGATATTTCGCTCGCGTTTGGCCTGGGCCTCGCCGATGGCGCCGATCTTTTCCTGCTCTGCGACATCCACCTTGGCGGCATTGACCGCCTCGGCGGCGGCCTTCTTCCCAATGCTTTCAATATAGTTGGATCCGTCTGTGATATCGGTGATGTTCACGTTGATCAAAAACAGGCCGATCTTGTTCAGTTCGGGCTCCACATTCTTGCGGATAGATTCGAGAAAGCTTTCTCGGTCCTGGTTGATCTGCTCAATCGTCAGCGAGGCCACCGTCAGGCGCAGCTGGCCGAAGATGATTTCCTTGGCCATCTCCTCAATCTGACGGGGGTTCAGCCGCAACAGGCGCTCGGCGGCGTTATTTGTAATCGCCGGCTCGGTACTGATGCCGACGGTAAATGTACTGGGCACATTTATGCGGATATTCTGCAGGGACAGAGCGTTTTCCAACGGAATGGTGATCGTCATGGGCGTGAGAGTCATGTACGCGTAATCCTGGATCAGGGGCCAGACAAACGTGCCGCCGCCATGGATACATCGAGCCGACTGGTGTCTGCCGACACGGCCGTAAATCACCAGAATTTGGTCCGACGAACAACGACGATACCGCGACGCCAGAAATAGAACCGTGGACAGAATCAGAATTGCAAACGCGATTACCACAATCAGCCAGAGGATTGCAGAAGTCATGTTGTTTCTCCTTTCTTTATCCGATTAAATTCAGGATTTACTTTTCTCAACGACCAGTTTGCCCGCGCTGACTTTGGTCACCCGGACGGTCTGGCCGGTCTTGAGTTCCTCTTCACTTTCAGTCATGGCATCGAGAATAGCGTATCGATCCTGGACTGCAATCTGCACCTTACCCGCTTTCTCGGGCTTGATTGTAAGATACACAGTGCCTTCCCGTCCGATGGCGTTTTGAAGATCCAGAGTTCCGCTGGACTGAAACGAGGCGGCAATCTGAAAGATCTTCTTCATCACCCACACTGTGATCAGCCCCGCCGTTGTCCCGCAGAGAATTGGAAACCACGCAGCAAAGTCTCCCTGTCGCACTATCGCCCAGCCGACCAGTCCAAACATCATGAAAAAGGCGGTGATGCCCTGCAGCGAAAGGGTCTTGAAACTCAGATCGCTGTCGTGTCCGGAAAAGTCCTGACCGCCGTCTGCGCCAACGTCCGCTCCCATATCGGCATCCCCCCCGCCGATATCGTGCATACCGCCGGCGCCCACATCTCCGCCTGCGTCGTTGTCTCCGGCATGCCCGGCGAACATCAAGATCAGCCGAATAATAAACAAGACCGCCCCGAATACTGCGCAACAGGCGAAAATCAGTTCCAGACCGTTCAAGTTTTGCAGGAATGTCAGCATAAGAGTCTCCTTAAAACGTGCGAAAATTATACCATCAAACCTCAGCGCTACAAACCCTTTTTTATCCAATATTTATTTTGCCCAGAGACCCTGCAAGGGCCTTGTTTGAGTCGCTTCACGGGTATTTATGCAGTTTTTTTATAATCTTCTGATTGGCGCTGGGGAAGGCATATCGGGACAGCTGTTTGACAGGGACCCATTTGACGGCCTGACAGCCCAGCGGGCGAGCCGTACCGGACAGATAGTCGCACAGATAGGCGTGCAAAACGATCTTAAAATGGGAATAGGCGTGCCGTACGATCATCAGCCGACGGCCAAGGCGAACTTCTACGCCGGTTTCCTCGCGAATTTCTCTTGCGGCGGCTTCTTTGAGAGATTCGCTTTTCTTTTTTTTGCCGCCGGGGAACTCCCATAATCCGCCTAACATCCCATCGGGTCTGCGTTTGCCGATTAAAACACGATCTTTTTGAAACACAATCCCCACGGCAATAGTATATTGCGGCAGTTTTTGGGCCTTGGGCATCCGGGGCAGGTCGTGCTGAAGATTTTCCTTCAGTGCAAGACAATTCCTCTTTACCGGACAGCGGGGACAATCGGGATTGAGCGGCTTGCAGATCTGCGAACCGAGTTCCATCATTGACTGGTTTAAGTCGCCGGGACGCTGTGTGCATACCAATTCTTCGGCCAGCTGCCAGATTCGGTTTTTGGCCGTCGCTCGGGTTGGATCTTCCCGAATGCAGAACAGTCGACACAGGAGGCGGATTATGTTGCCGTCGACAACCGCCGCCGGCCGGCCAAAGGCGATGCTGGCAATGGCTCCGGCGGTATAGCGGCCGATGCCGGGAAGATTCAGCAGGCCGTCAACATCCTGTGGGAATCGCCCGCCGTACTGCTGCACGATGACCCTGGCGGCCTTGTGCAGGTTGCGGGCGCGGCTGTAATAACCCAAGCCCTCCCAGAGTTTGAGGACGCTGTCCAGTCGGGCACGGGCCAGCGACTCGACCGTGGGCAGCCGACTCAAAAAGCGATGATAATACGGAATGACAGTGTCGATGCGAGTCTGCTGAAGCATGATCTCCGAAACCCAGACGGCATACGGATCTTTAGTCCGCCGCCAGGGCAAATCCCGCCGCCCCCGATCCCACCAGGTCAAAAGAGATTTTCGAATTCGAGTCGCCTTCGGCTTATCCATCAGCAAACAGTTTGCACAATTCCAGGAGGCACCTGATCCCAGGTTCGACCCATCAGGAGACGACCGGCTTTCTTTTTTTGAACGCCTCCCCATTGTTTAAAGAAAAACGGCACATTGTCCTTTCCGCACTTGGATTGAATAGACAATACCCACTCCTTTTTCATCGGGCGCGCTTGCGGACCGGATTCGCCGCCTACAATCACCCAGTCAATTCCATTCAGCGTCAAGTCATCCAAGGGGCCGAGCAGCGGTTCCAGCGACAAAAAAAGCACCTGCGCACCCACTTGTCGCAGATGATCTTTGCGATACAGGTAATCCCGATTTTCTACCGTCACCCCCATCCAGATATTGTCCGTCCAGTCCAGCCGCGGAGCCAGTTTCAGCAGGCGCTGCGAACGCTTTGTCAAAATCTGAAACGTATGCTGCGAACAGCGGTTCATTACCAAAAAGATCTGCTGTATAAATTCGACCGGCACTTCTTCATGAAACAGGTCGCTCATTGAGTTGACAAATACCACACGCGGCTTTTTCCAACCGTACGGTTCCTCGACCGCTTCCGGATGCAGGGTCACCTTAAAGCCGTCGCGGTAACGGTACTGCCCCATGGCCTGCAGCCGTCTAGCCATCCGCTCGGCATAGCAATGGGCGCATCCCGGACTGATTTTGCTGCATCCGCTGACAGGATTCCACGTACATTCGGTCCACTCAATCGCCGTCTGGGTCGCCATCAAACCGCTCTCCTGTTCCGATATTTTCTCATTATATTTTCTACGATTTTGTTGCCTGTTTTGTTTGGAGTTGCAAAGAAGAGATAATAAACAATCGCCCCACGTGTGTTTCTCATCGGCATGGGCTCAGGCACATATCCAAATCCTGCGATTTCCTTTAATCTTTTCTGAAACGCAACCGCCATAACTTGATTGGAGGTTTTTTCTTCCAAGATATCAAAAAGCCCTTTTTGTTTTCGATAGGCAACCTCCTTCCAACTTTCATCCCCCCAAAAGAAGGTCATTCTATTTGCCTGGGCAGGAAAAACTTTATCCGAATTTTTAAGCAATATGTTTCTATTCATATCCATTATTGGAAAGTTAAGAAATATTTCGATTGATTTTGACTGACCTGAAGTAAAAATAACCTCCCAACTTAAATCAAGCCCATAGGGATCTAATAAACATAATGCACGTTTAAATTGTTCGTATCTGACTATAGGAAATATCTGCTCCATCAATACCTTATTACAGTCCCCTTCATACACCCTTGCATTAGGATAAGTTGCAGTTGAAGCCTTTAAATATTCAACTTTTTTGCTATTCAGGTCCACGAAATGGTAGCCCGTAAATGCCGGTACTACTTGCAGCGCAATCGAAGGACTTCCATGAATAAACTCATTACGAGTTTTTGACTTATGGATTCCATACCCGGCAAATCCATCAATGTAATAATAACCTTTTATAAAGGATTGTCTTGACATGATCGTAGTATAAGCAGGAGCGTAGTCCCTCAAAATATCAAGTTTTACTTCTGACCAACAGCCAATTTCATCAAGTTCGAGATTGCTGTTTTTTCCCATTTTTTTCTTCCTAAATCATGGATATTTCAGGCCTGGGGATTTTTGAGTTCTTCGACATTGGGCAGGTCTTTGAGGGAATTGAGCCCGAAGACTTCCAGGAATTTTTTGGTCGTGCCGTACTGCATGGGCCGTCCGAGCACCTCGGCGCGACCGACGATCTTGACCAGCCCCTTGTACATCAGGTTGCGGAGCACCTCTCCGCTGGCTACGCCGCGAACCGCCTCGATGTCGGCGCGAATAATCGGCTGCTTGTAGGCCACCAGCGCCAGCGTCTCCAGGGCCGCCGGCGACAGTTTGCTGTCCGAGCGCACCTTCAGCAGTTTGCTCAGCCAGGGGTTAAACACCGGAAGCGTCATCATCTGATAGCCGCCGGCGATTTTTTCGATGCGAAATGAAAAGCCGCCCCGGCGGTACTTGCTGTTGAGATCCCGAACGCACCGGCGAACCTGCTTGACTGTGCCCGCCTCGGCGATATCGGTCAACTTGATCGCCTTGATCGGTTCATCGCTGGCGAAAAGCACCGCCTCAATCACTGTCTCCAGCGTCGGCGTAAAATCCGGCTCCGGTTCCTCGGGTTCCAGCGACGGCTCCTCATCGAGATCTTCTTCGGGGACTGACAAAGGATCTTCCGGCTGATCGGCTGTATCAGACGCTGTCACAGGGATTGGGTCCTGTTGTTCCTGCTCTTTGTGCTCGGTCATATCGGCATCCAAACAAAGGGGTCTTTATCTTTTTTACTGAGGGCTATTTTGACATTTTTCAGCCGGTTTTTCAATTTCTTTGCGATAATTTTCAGCGCAAACCGCTCGGAATTGGTATGGGACAGGCACAGACAGGTCAGGGCCGCCTGGTCGGCGGCAACGGCCTGATGGTGCTTGAGTTCTCCGGTCAGATACAGATCGCACTCCTCTGCGATGACCGTGTTGAGGATCTTGCCGCAGGTTCCCGCACAGACGGCGGCCTTCTTGACCAGTCGCCGGGCCGGACCGACGATCCCAATCGATTGGGTTCCTGTGGCGGCTCGAACAGCCCGCACAATTTGCTCCATCGACAACGGCTTGCGGAGTTTGCCGTATCGGCCAAGGCCCAGTTTCTTCTCGACATCATAATGGCAAAACACATCAAAGGCGGGCGTTTCATAAGGATGGGCTTTTCGCAGGGCGGCCACTACGGCCTGCGCCTTGTCCGCCGGGACAACGCTTTCCAGACGGATTTCCTGAACCTTCTGGAGTTTGCCCTTTTTTCCGACGGCAGGACGAGAGCCGGCCAGCGGTTTGAAGGTCCCGACGCCTTCGCCGGCAAAGCCGCAATGGGAATAGTTTCCGATCGCTCCCGCTCCGGCCGCATACAGCGCCTCGGCTACCCGGTTTACATCTTTGGTCGGCACAAACGCGACGATCTTATACTGCGGTCCTTTGGGGTCGGGTACAAAATCTCCCAGGGGCTTTGGATCTTCAATTCCGAGGATCTCCGCCAGAGCGTCATTGACCCCGCCCAATACGGTATCAAAGGCCGTATGGACGGCAAAAACCCCGATGCCGGCGCGGATCAGTGCATAGATCGGAGCCGTCGGCCCATCGGCCGTGATTTTTTTCAGAGCGTCCCAGATAGGCGGATGATAAGCAAGGATCAAATCGGCCTTCATCGCTTTGGCTTCCGCGACAACAGCCAGGGTCGTGTCGATGGTCAGCAGTATCGTTTGGATGTCCCGCTTGGGATCGCCAACCAGAAACCCCACGTTGTCCCATTCCTGAGCCAGCCCGAGGGGAGCTATTTCTTCAATCGCCTGTACAACCTGTTTGAGATTCATCCGCATTCACCGATTTAAAAGTTCTTCGTATTTTTGGGCCAGCCGTCGAGTAAGCGGGCCGGGTTTGCCGTCGGCTACAGTATGGGCCTCCACGGCTGTTATCGGAAGCAGGGTCATTATCACATTGGTCAAAAAGACCTCATTGGCCGAGAGCAGATCATTGATATCCAGCGGCCGCTCCTCAGTTTTGATTTTTTCCTGCTCGGCTATCTCGAGCACGGTTCGGCGGGCAATCCCCGGCAGGACCGGCGTGTTCAGCGGCGGGGTGAGCAGCGTCCCTTCGCGCACAAGAAACAGATTGCTGATGCAGCCCTCGGCCAGCCGGTTTTCGGCGGTAAACCAGATCGCCTCGGCGGCCAGTTTTTCATGGGCGCTGCGAAGCGCTGCCAAGCGCGGGCCGCAGCAGGTAGTCTGATGTCCGACAAACGGATCTCTCGTATTCTGGCGAAAATCAGTAATCACCACGCGCACGCCTTTTTCAAAATACTCCTTCGGATAGGCCGTAAACGGCGCAGCGGTAATCAGCAGAGCGCTCCGCCGGTCAGCGTCAGCCGAAGCCGCGCATCGGACAGGCCATTGGCGCGCAGAACCTGGTCTATTGCCTCGGCGATCCGGCCGACTGTGTAGGTGTTCAGAATCGAAAGGGCGCTCGCCGAGGCCGTCAGCCGGTTTAAGTGGTCATCCAGCCGGAAGACCCGCCCTCCAACCGCCCGCATTGTTTCAAACAGACCGATGCCGTACAGAAATGAACTGTCATCGATGTCGATCTTTGCCTGTGCGGCCGGGATCAGTTTGCCGTTTAAGAATACTTGTTCCATACGTCCTCCGAATTGCAAGACGAGCGTCTATGATAAGAAATTCGTCCTCAAAAGAACAGGAAAAACAGGAGCCGTTGGGTCTTGCCGCGCAAATCAGAGCCGATCTGCCGACGCCTGAAAACCGTCGACAATTTGAATGGACGCTGAGGTTCCGATGCGGCTGGCGCCGGCCTGGATCAGGGCCAGGGCCTGTTCGGTTGTGCGGATGCCGCCGGCCGCCTTGATTTTGCACCGCGGGGCTGTTTGAGCCATCAGCCGGACATGCTCGGCGGTCGCTCCGCCCGCCTTGTGCATACCGGTGCTGGTCTTGAGAAAATCAACCCCTGCGTCCTGTCCGACCCGGCAGGCAAAAATAATCTGCTCCTGAGTAAGAGCCGCCGATTCGATTATCACCTTCAGCGTTACCGCCGGCTTCATCATTCGGCAAATCTTCTGTACGGCCTGGATATCCTTGCGCAGCGTCTTTTCATCTCCTGCAAGGATCGCCGCCAGATCGGCAACCATATCCACCTCATCGGCCCCGGCCATAATGAGCTCTTCGGCCTCAAGGGACTTGATTCGCGGCGAAACCGCTCCCAGCGGAAAACCCGCCACCCCGGCTGTCCGCGTTCCGCTGTCGCGCAGCAGATCGGCGGCCAGGGAAATCCAACGGGCCGTCACACACACAGCAGCAAAGCGATACTCCGCGGCTTGCCGGCAGAGTTTGCGGATATCGGCCTCCATGGCCGCAGCGTCCAGCAACGTGTGGTCGATCATTGCGGCCAGTTGAACCGGACTTTGAAGGATCATGCTGTTTCTCCGTTTTTTTCTTAAACTGCGATACCGGCCCTTTGGCGGAGCCGACTCCGATTTTTTAATCCAGGCCCGCCGCCGAGGACGCCGCATTCTGCACAGTTGGTTCCCGATAGAAGCAAGATTGGATTACAGGGGGACCATTGTAGCCGCCGGCGTGAAATTTGCAAGAAATTGATCTGAACAATCCGATTATAGTATAGCGGGCGGACCGGTCGTCTGATAAGATGATAACTGTATGGAACACTTTAAGTTACAGATTTTAAATACCCTTACGCGGCGGGATTATCAGCCGATGGCACCCTCGCAGCTGGCGCGGTATATGGGCGTGGAAAAAGCGGATATGGAACGGTTCAGCGCCGCTGTGCAGGATCTGCGCAAAAACGGACAGGTCGTCATTGACAGCCGCAAAGCGCTCACATTGCCGGCCATGACAGGCAGGGTTGTCGGCACATTCCGCGCTAATCCGAGGGGCTTTGGCTTTATCGTGCCCATCGACAATAACGCCCACGGAGATCTGTTCATCGCCGCCGAAGATGTCGGCAGCGCTATGAACGGCGACACCGTCGCCGCACAGGTCATTCGACGAGGAAAACGCGACGGCCAGTGGC
The DNA here is from genome assembly GCA_022705405.1 of Planctomycetota bacterium. Taxonomy (GTDB): domain Bacteria; phylum Planctomycetota; class Phycisphaerae; order Sedimentisphaerales; family Anaerohalosphaeraceae; genus JAHDQI01. The sequence continues at coordinate 9,180 of JAKJEN010000007.1, forward strand.
GATACGGCGGGAAAATCATCCAGGTTATCGAACGCGGCAGCGAACGGTTTGTGGGCACGCTGCGCCGCCAAAACCAGATGTGGTTCATCCAGCCCGAAGGCAAGGGCTATTTTCGTTCCATTATCATCGATGATTTCGCGCCGGACCGAGCGGCCGAAAATGACAAGGTGGTTGTGGAGATTACCCGCTATCCTCAGGATGACTTGCCCGCTCGCGGCGCTATTGTCCGGACGTTGGGCAAATCCGGCCGCTACGACACCGAGATCAGTTCCATTATGGAGCGTTTTGGGCTGCCCTTTGATTTTGACCAGGAATGCCGCCGGCAGGCCCGCCGCGCAATCGAACAGTTTGATCCGGAACGGGCGGGCAATCGGGCCGATCTGAGCGACGAGGTAATCATCACCATCGATCCTTCGGACGCCAAAGATTTTGACGATGCCATCGGGTTGAAAAAAAATCGCGACGGCACCTGGCGGCTGGGCGTGCATATCGCCGATGTAAGCGAGTTTATCCCGATGAACTCGCCGCTGGATCAGGAAGCCCGCCAGCGCGGCAACAGCGTCTATCTGCCGGGCAAGGCGATTCCGATGCTGCCGGAGTCGCTGAGCAACGGCATCTGCTCGCTTCAGCCGGGCCAAAAACGCTTTGTCAAAAGCGTGTATCTGACCTATGACCCGGAGGGCAAGGTACTCAGCGCCGAGTTTGATAACAGCGTAATCTGTTCTGCGGCGCGGCTGACTTATGAGGAGGCCGACAAGATTCTCCGCGGCAAGGCCCGGGGATTTGCCGGCGAGGTAGTGGCCCTGCTTAAGGATATGGAAACGCTGGCCCGCGCCATTCAGGCCCGCCGCGAAAAGGCCGGCATGCTGCATTTGGATCTGCCGGAGACGGAACTGGTTTATGATGCGGCCGGCCAGGTCATCGACGCCCATCCGGCCGACGACAGTTATCCTCATATGATTATTGAAATGTTTATGGTCGAGGCCAATGAAGCCGCCGCGGGCGTACTCAATCGATTTGCGGTTCCTTTTATGCGCCGCATTCATCCGGCGCCGGATGCGGTCAGCGCCAAAAATCTCGGACGGTTCGTCAAACTGTTCGGAATGAAGGTTCCGCGCGTGCTGGACCGCCGGGCAATGCAGGATTTGCTGGCGGCGGTCAAAGGCACGCCCATGGCGTATGCGATCAACACCTATGTGCTTCGCAGTCTCCAGAAGGCCGAATACTCTCCGCTGAACATCGGCCACTACGCGCTGGCTTCTGCGCAATACAGCCATTTCACCAGCCCGATCCGCCGCTACAGCGATCTTTTGGTCCATCGGCTGATCGACTGCTATGTTAAGGGCACGCTCAACAAGATCGGTCTGGAAGAAGCGCTGCCCGAACTGGAACTGCGTGAGATCGGACGGCATCTGACCTGGACCGAACAGCAGGCCGAGGCGGCTGAAAATGAACTCAAGACCGTTCTGATCCTCCAGATGCTCAGCAAGCGGATCGGCGCCGAACTGGATGCGGTCGTCTGCGGCCTGACCAACTTCGGCGTCTTTGTCCAGAGCATCAAGTTTGGAATCGAAGGGCTGATCGAGCCCGGCGATCTGGGACTGGACGAGTGGAAGTACGACCAGCAGGCCCAGGCCGTCGTCGGCAAATGGTCCGGACACAGCGTCCATCTCGGCCAGCCGATGAAGGTGCGGATCGTATCGATTAACCTGCCTGCGCGGCAGTTATTTGTCGCTCCTGCCGAGCCCCTGGTCAAAAGCCGTCCCGGCGCCGGCAGATCCCGAGGCATTAAAACGAAAAAAAACGCCCGCCGCAATCGCCGGTAAACTCCGCCGACAGCCCGCGGCGACAAAAAATTATGCCTACTCTGCGCTTGTCAACCCATTTGCCGGCCGATACAATAGTTCTCCATTATTATGAAAAACGGAATGAAAACAAAATGCTGGCGTTTTTAGCGAAGGACACCCCGCATGGATCATATTTCAATTCAGCCGGCCGCAAGTATTGGAAAAGATTTTATTCCCGCTGCGTATCTTCCCCCCGGACAGGATGAATTTTATCTTCGCAACAGCCAGATTCCCCAGCCGGCGCCCAACTGGCGGCACCTTCGGGCCTATGAACTGGAGCAGCTGGTTAAAAACGGAAACTACGCCGACGACTGGGATAACCTGCTGGTGTCGGAAGAATTTGATCCCAACCAGATTAAAAACAGCTCGTTCTTCGGCCTGGTGCGCATCGGGCGGCTGCGCAACTGCATCCTGACCCACCACGATATGCAGTTGCCCTCCGGCATCACCGACAGCCGGATCGTCTCCAGCGATATCGGCGACGACGCGGCCATTCACAATGTCCGCTATCTGGCTCACTACATCATTGGAAACCGCTGTATTCTGGCCAATATTGACGAGATGCATACCACCAACTACGCCAAGTTCGGCAATGGAATTGTCAAGGACGGCGAGCCGGAAAAAGTCCGCGTCTGGCTGGATTTGATGAACGAGGCGGGCTGCCGCAGGGTGCTGCCGTTTGACGGGATGATTCCGGCCGACGCCTACCTTTGGGCCAAGTACCGCGACGATAAAAAAATGCTCGATAAATTCAAAGAGATCACCCAAAAGCAGTTTGACTCCCGCCGCGGCTACTACGGCACAATCGGCGATCAGTGTGTGATTAAAAACTCGCGCATCCTCAAGGACGTCAAGGTTGGGCCTTTCTGTTATATCAAAGGCGCCAACAAACTTAAAAATCTCACGATCAACTCCTCGCCCGAGGAGCCCAGCCAGATCGGAGAAGGCGTCGAACTGGTCAACGGCATCATCGGGTACGGCTGCCATATTTTCTACGGATGCAAGGCCGTGCGGTTTATCCTCGGCAACAATTCCAAACTCAAATACGGCGCCCGGCTGATTCATTCGTTTCTGGGCGATAACTCCACCATCTCCTGCTGCGAGGTGCTCAACAACCTGATCTTTCCGTCGCATGAACAGCACCACAACAACTCGTTTCTGGTCGCCGCTGTGGTGCTGGGTCAGAGCAACATGGCCGCCGGAGCAACGCTGGGCTCCAATCACAACAGCCGCGCTAATGACAATGAAGTTCAGGCCGGAAGGGGCTTTTGGCCGGGGCTTTGCACCAGCATCAAGCATCCCTGCCGCTTCGCCTCGTTTGTCCTGATGTCCAAAGGCGATTATCCGGCCGAGATGGACATTCCGCTGCCCTTTTCTCTGCTGCATAACAACGTCGCTCAGGACCGTCTGGAGGCCATGCCCGCCTTCTGGTGGCTGTATGATATGTTTGCGCTGTCGCGCAACCTCTGGAAACTGCGCCATCGCGACACCCGGCTCCGCAAAGTGCAGAAGGTCGAGTTTGATTCGCTGGCTCCGGATACGGCCGAGGAAATCTTCCACGCCATGCGGCTGCTGGAACTTTGGACAGGCAAGGCCCGCCTGCGGCAGGAGGGCAAAACGGCCGACGGACTTGGCGAGGACGAGATTGTCCGCATCGGCCGCGACCTGCTTGCCGGCGACGGAAGACCTCTTGTCCACCTTGAGGTATTGGGCGAAAACATGGAAAAGAGCCGCCGCAAGGTTCTGATCCTCAAGCCCTGGGAAGGATATCAGGCCTATCGCCAGATGCTGCATTACTACGCCGTTAAAAATCTGGCAGTCTGGATGCAGGCCAATCCTTCGGCGGGGTTTGCCGAAATGCAGAGCCGCCTGCGGGACCGACGCGAACGAAATTGGGTCAATCTCGGCGGCCAGCTGACCCCCGCCGCCGAGGTGGACCGCCTTCGCGCCGATATCGGCGATGGAAAACTGGACACCTGGCAGCAGATCCATCAGCGATACGACCAGTTATGGGAAAAATACCCGCTCGAAAAACAAAAACACGCCTTGGCGACTCTTTGCGCCCTCTGCGGAGCTGAAGACTTGACCGGGCCTCAGTGGATCGACGCTCTTAATCGCGCCGCCTCCATTCAGGATCTTATTTGCGATCGCGTGTATGACTCCCGCAGGAAAGACTTTGAAAATCCGTTCCGTCAGGCCACCTTCCGCAATACCGAGGAAATGCTGGCGACTGTCGGGACTGTTGAAGAAAATGATTTTGTCAGGCAGATTCGCGAGGATAGCGAACAATTTAAGACGATCATCCGGGAATTAATCCAGAGAGGGTGATCCCAAATCCGAACTATTTTTCAAAGCGAGGAAAAAATGAATCTGAAAGATAATAAATACGCGAAATTTGCGCTTGTACAGGAAATGATGGACGCCGTTAGGGTCATTGGCGGCTTTAACAGCCAGCAGACCAAAGACCTGGCGAAAAATATCAAGGGCATCGGCCGCCTGCTGCTGACCGGCGAGGGTTCCAGCCGCATCTTCCCGGCCAAAAACGCCATCCGCAAGGCCCTGCGATGGGGGCTGGATCTGTCCATTTCCACCGACGGCTCCCGTCAGGCGGCCGAATATGATCTGTCCAAGTTCGCCGTCTTTTGCGCCTCCAACTCCGGCCGCACCAAGGAAGTTGTCCTGCTGGCCCAAAAACTGGTTCAGGCGGGCAATAAAAACTGCTTTGGACTGTCGGCCAACGTCGGCACCCTGCTCGAAGAGGCCTGTGTGAAGACCTTTGTGCTCTCCTGCGGCTGGGAACGCGCCGTAGCAGCCACTAAAAGCGTAATGGAACAGGCCCTTTTTTACGAATCCATCCTGCGGCATATCGCCGGAACCATCAATGCGGTTGACTGCAAAAAACTGGCTGAGAAGATCGAATTGGCCCTGACCCTGCCGATTGATGCATCCATCGTACAGACCGCCGCAAAGGCCCCTACAATTTACTTTGCCGGCTATAACGACGGAGCAGCCGAAGAACTGGCGCTTAAAACCAATGAAATCACGCGCAGCAAATCTGACTATCTTGAGGGAACCTACGCTATCCACGGCGTTGAGGAGGTGATGGACCCGAGGGATATCGTCTTTGTGGTCGATCCGATTGACGCCGAGATCGAAAAGTTTCAGGAAGTACTGGTCAAAGGCGTGGGGCTGAAGGTTGTGGCCATCGCCAATCGCAAGACTCCTTTCCCGACCATTCAGACGCCCGATGCGGGGGAGCTTTCGCCCTATGTGTACCTGGCCGCCGGATGGAATTTGCTGGTGGAAATCGGCCTGGCTCTTAACATCAATCTTGATAAGCCCACCCGCGCCCGCAAGGTCGGGAATGAACTGATCGTCTAAACGCAAAATTGAAACGGGGTGTGCGCTGACTGATCTTTTTTGTCTGCGGCCTGTCGGTGTCTTGGTTGCCTTGCCCTTAGCGAACCATCAAAGCGTCGATTCAAGTAAGAAGAGAAAACCAATCCAAATATAGAAGGGTTGCGTTACTGGCCCCTTGCCGGTAAGATGGTTCTATGCGAATTCCGATAACCAAATACGGCCTACCGCAGGCAGCTGTATATCCGGCGGGCCTGGCGATTCTGATGATCGTGTACGCCTTTGTCTTTTGGCAGGCGTTTCCGAAATCAATGCACACCGGGGCCGCTTTGTGGCTGGCGGGCGTATTGCCAGAAGCGATTCTGCTGGCGATTCTGGTATGGGCGCTGTCGTTCTTTCGCGATCCGCACCGAAATGTGCCGGATGATCCGGCTCTGCTGCTTGCCCCGGCCGACGGAACCATCAGCGACATCGAGCAGGTCCATGAGCCGGCCGTCGGCGAAGGCCCGGTTCTGCGAATCGGCATCTTTTTGAGCGTCTTCAACGTCCACATCAACCGCATGCCCTGCGCTGCCCGGGTCCTTTCAATCGCCTATAAGCCGGGGCGATTTCTTAACGCCCTCGATAAAAACTGCGGACAGGTCAACGAGGCCAATAATCTGCTGCTCCAGCAACTGGGCCGATCCGACGAGCGGCTCCTTGTGCGGCAGATTTCCGGAGCCATCGCGCGTCGGATCGTCTGCGAGGCAGGCGAGGGACAGACCTTTGCCGCAGGCGCGCAATTTGGTATGATTAAATTCGGGTCCAGAACCGAACTGCTCCTGCCCGCAAGGCCCCATGCCCGCACGCTTGTTAAGGTCGGCGATAAGGTCAAGGCAGGATTGACCCCCCTTGTGCGGTACGAAGTATGATCTATAAACGCAGAAAACGACGTTTTTTCATTCCGGCTCATCCGCGGCGGCTGCGGACAATCACGATTCTGCCTTCGCTGATTACGCTGATCAACGGCATCTGCGGGTTT
>JAKJEN010000007.1:15414-37513 GCA_022705405.1 Planctomycetota bacterium
CCGACAAATTCGCACTGGCCGGGTATATGATCTTTTTCGCCATGATCGCCGATATGCTCGACGGACGCATCGCACGCATGAGCCAGACCACCTCCAGTTTCGGCGGCCAGCTGGACAGTCTGTGCGACATGCTCAGTTTCGGGGCCGCGCCGGCGGCGCTGACTTTTCGCGTTCTGATGCAGAACTTTCCGCACTTGTTTGGCGAGGGAACCTTCTTTTTCTCCGACTTTTTCCACCGGTTTATCTGGCTGGCCGGCGCTGTATATCTGTGCTGTGCGCTGGTGCGGCTGGCGCGTTTTAATGTCGAAAATGTCGAAGATGAATCGGCGCATCTGGTCTTTTACGGCCTGCCCAGCCCCGCGGCCGCCGGCGTGCTGGCCGGGATGATTGTGCTGATCGAGCATATGAAAAAGGATCCGGCCACGCAGACGGCGCTGTTTCTGTTTCTGCTGAAGACCCTGTTGTATGCCCTGCCGTTTGTAGCCATCGGAACCGGCGCCCTGATGGTCAGCCGCATTGAATATCCGCATCTGGCCAACCAATATCTTCGCGGAAAGAAACCGATCATCCATCTGGTCTGGATCGCCGTGATTGTCGCTCTGATCTGGCAGACCGGAATCCAGATGGCCCTGGTTGTCTGTTTTGGCGGTTATGCCCTGACCGGCCTTTCCCGGCGGATCTGGAATCGACTTCATACGATTCATCCTGCCGCCGTTGGCGTCAGTCAGAACGCTTCGGAGTCTGCGGCAGTGGACGCGCCTTGACATCCATGAGCGATCTTTCCGTTTATGTCCACATTCCCTTCTGCGCGCGCAAATGCCGCTATTGCGGCTTTTATTCCGTGCCGCCGGACGCCGAACTTTTGCCCTCGTTCCTCAAGGCCGTGTCGGCGGAACTGGCTCTGTATCCTTTCAAGCCGCCTGTTGAAACGCTGTATATCGGCGGCGGTTCGCCTTCTCTGATCGCCGCTGACCTGCTGATTCCTTTTCTTCGGCAATTAATCAGGCAGATTGGCCGCGTAAACGAATGGACCGTCGAGATCAACCCCGCCCAGGCCGATCCGGCAATGCTGGCGCAGTTCAAAGAACTCGGAGTCAGCCGCCTGTCCATCGGCGCCCAGTCCTTCAATCAGGATGATCTGGCCTTCCTTGGCCGTCTGCACTGCGTCAACGATATCTGCCGCTCGGTTGTCCTGGCTCGCGATGCGGGTTTTGATAACATCGGTCTTGATCTGATCTATGCAATTCCCGGTTCTGCGCTGAAAACCTGGAAACAAACTCTGCAGCAGGCCGTCGATCTGGGCGCAGAACACCTCTCGGTTTATAGTTTGACCTTCGAAAAGAATACGCCTCTTTGGCGGGATCTGCAAAGCGGCAAAGTCGCCCCTGTGGATGAGGATGCCGACCGAGCCATGTACGATGCCGCCGCTGACCTTTTGACCGCCGCCGGGTTTGACCAGTACGAAATCTCCAACTTCGCCCGGCCCGGCTTTCAGTGCAGGCATAATCTTCGGTACTGGGACAATCGGCCCTGGATCGGTCTTGGTCCCTCGGCCGCCTCTTGGTTTTCCGGTCGGCGCACTGCCAACCTCGCCAATCTGAAAAAGTATATCGCCGCTATTGAAAAAAAAGCGTTCGCTTTCGAGCAGATTCAGACGCCTTCCCCGCTCCAAATCGCCTGTGAAACAGCCGTGCTCAATCTCCGCAAAACCGCCGGCATCAATCGGCAGACATTCCGGGAGCAGACCGGTTTTGATCCGTTTGAATTGTTCGCTCAGCCAATCGAACAATATACCGCCCTCGGTTTGCTGGCCGCCGATTCCGTCTCAATCCGATTGACTTGCCAGGCCCTTCCCATCGCCGACTCGATCCTCTGCGATTTTGCCGAGATTTGAATCCTCTGTCTTGCTTTCTGCAAACCGGTCGATACTCTGTAGTAAGAATTAATATGAATATCCTGTCAAAAAATGAGACATTAGAGCCGACATCATGGCCGTTTTTGACCGCCGACCTGCCGGGCATCGGCGGCTGTATCAAAACGGTTCTTGAGGACTTTTTTGTCGATGAGATCCCTCTCTATCCTCCCTCCGGCGAGGGAACGCACGTTTTTTTCCAGATTGAAAAAATGGCGCTGGCCAGTTCCGACGCCGCCGAGCGGATCGCCGAGGCCCTTGGCCTGCGCTATCTGGCCATCGGGATGGCCGGCCGCAAAGACACCAAGGCAATCACTCGCCAATGGATGTCCGTAGAACACGTTGACCCCGATAAAATTCGGGCGTTGGATATCCCGAAGATTCGCATTCTTCAACTGGCTCGTCACAACAACAAACTCAAGACCGGCCACCTGGCCGCCAACCGATTTCGCATTCGCATCCGGCAGCTGGACAGGCCGCTCAAAGAGGCCCGCCAAATTGCCGAACAATGCCTGGAAGTTCTGGCCCGCCGCGGCGTGCCCAATTACTTCGGGCCTCAGCGTTTCGGCTCTCGCCATGAATCCCATCTGCTCGGCCGCGCCCTGCTGACCGGCAATTCGGAAGAATTCCTCGACATTCTCCTTGGTAAACCCGAACTGGATAAGCAGCCCGATTTTATTCGAGCCCGCCAGTTCTATCAGCAGGGCGACTATGCGCGGGCCTATCGCAACTGGCCCTTCCGCTTTCGCGACCAGCGCCGAATCCTCAAGGCCCTGATCGCGCAGCCGGAAAACAAACGCAAGGCCGCACAAATGATCGGCAAGTCGCTGCGAAGTTTGCTGGTCTGCGCCTGGCAGTCGGATCTGTTTAACCAGGCGCTGGCTGCACGGATGCCGCGAATCGATCAGATCCTGACCGGCGATATGGCGATCAAGCATGACAACGGCGCCTGCTTTACAGTCGAAGACGCCGCCGCCGAGCAGCCCCGCTGCGAGCAATTTGAAATCAGTCCTACCGGTCCGCTGCTGGGTTTGCGAATGACTCGCCTGAACGGACCGGCCGGCCGGATCGAAAACGCCATCCTCGACCAGGTTCAACTGGGCCAGGAGGATCTGGACCGGATGAAACAATATGGCGCCAAGGGCGGCCGACGCGCTTTGCGATTTGCCCCTCGGCGCATCGAAATCGGCGACGGCTCGGACGAAAACGGCCCCTATCTGCAACTGGCCTTTGAACTGGATTCCGGCTGCTATGCCACCACTCTGCTGCGCGAACTGATGAAAAAAGAAGTTTCCTGATCGAAAGGAATTTTTCCAATGAACCCCGCCGCTTCGCGATCTGCCTTTTCACTGTGGCTGTGGGCCGTTCGCCCCTTTGCTTATTCGACATCCATAACGCCGGTTTGTCTGGCCGCGGCGCTGGCGGTCTATCTGGGGGTGTCCGCCCAATGGCTTCTGCTGGCGCCGGCGCTGCTGGCCTCCGTGAGCATTCACACAGCGACCAATCTGGTTTCCGATTATTTTGACTTTCTCAAAGGGCTGGATACCGACGAAAGTTTCGGCTCTGAAAGAATCCTGGTCAAAGGGTTTATGAAGCCCCGTCAGATCCTTCTGGGCGGGCTGTTTTGCTTTGCGTTTACGGCGGCTGTCGGCCTGGTCTTTGTCTGGATACGCGGATGGCCGATTCTGGTTATCGGGCTTATCGGCATGGCAGGCGGTTTCTTCTACTCCTGCGATCCGATTAGTTATAAATATCGCGGTCTCGGCGATCCGCTGGTCTTTTGTCTGATGGGGCCGCTGATGGTCGTCGGTTCTTTTTTTGTCCTGACCGGCAGTTATATGCACAGCGCTTTGCTGGTATCGCTGCCCATCGGCTGCCTTGTAGCGGCCATCCTCAGCGCCAATAACCTCCGCGATATCGCCCACGACAGCCGCCTGGGAATCAAGACCACCGCCGGGTTGCTGGGGCATCGCCGGGCACGGCAAGAATATGCCGCCCTGGTTTTGTCGGCTTATGGATTTGTAGCGGCGCTGCTGCTGATGCGGATGCTTCCGCTCTGGTCGCTGCTGACTTTTCTGACGGCTCCTTTGGCGATTGCCAACGTCCGCAGCGCCCTGGCCAGCGCGCCCGAAAAGCCGCAGGCAATCGCCGCACTCGATCTGCGGACGGCCGCACTCCATTTGACCTTCGGCCTTCTGCTGATCGTCTCCCTTTTGCTTGGGGCATTTGTGTAATATACAAAAAGAATATACTGGCCCTGAATATTAAATAGACGATCGATCCCTGCAATATCGCAGAATACATTAAGAACGTTTAATCGCTCGTGTCGAGGATGGACATAAAGGCATCCTGCGGGATGGTCACCTGCCCGATGGCCTTCATTCGCTTTTTGCCCTCTTTCTGCTTTTTGAGCACCTTCATTTTCCGTGTGACATCTCCGCCGTACAGTTTGGCCGTCACATCCTTTCGGAACGACTTGATCGTCTCTCGCGCGATGATCTTGCCCCCAATAGCCGCCTGAAGGGGGATTTCAAATTGATGCCGCGGAATCGCCTTCTTCAGTTTGACCAGCAGTTTGCGGCCGCGTTTTTCCGCGTTGCTTCGATGGACGATCAAACTCAGCGCCTCTACCGCCGTCTTGTTGACCAGAATATCGATCTTGACCAGATCATCCGGCTCAAACCCGATAAACTCATAATCCATCGTCGCATAGCCCCGGCTGATCCCCTTCAATTGATCGTAAAAATCATATACAATTTCCGCCAGCGGCGCCTTGTACTCGAGCATCACCCGCGTGGGGCTGATATAGCCGGTCTTGACCAGTTTGCATCGCCGCTCGTCGGCCAGCTGCATAATTCCTCCGATGGTATCGTGGCTGGTAATGACCTCCAGCCGCACCATCGGCTCGCGCAACTGTTCGATATGTGCCCGGTCAGGCAATTCCGCCGGACTGTCGATCCGCTTGACCTGCCCGGATGTCAGCAGCGCTTCATAACTGACCGTCGGAGCCGTCTGCACTACGTCAATATCGTTCTCCCGCTCCAACCGCTCCTGCACAATCTCCATATGCAGAAGGCCCAGAAATCCGCAGCGAAATCCAAAACCCAGCGCCGGCGAGTTTTGCGGTATGTATGAAAAACTGGCGTCATTGAGAGCCAGTTTCTCAAACGCGGAGCGCAGTTTGGGGTAGTCGGTCTGGCCGGAAGGATAAAAATCCGAAAAGACCATCTGCGCCGGCGGCTTATACCCCGGCAGCGGATGCGGCGCGGGATGATTGAAATCGGTTATCGTATCGCCGATGGTCACATCGCCCAACTGTTTGATATTGGCGATTACATATCCCACCTCGCCGGAGCCCAGCTGCTCGACGGCCGTCATGGTCGGCGTAAATTTGCCCAGTTCGGCTATTTGATACCAGCGGCCCGATCCCATCAGCCGGATCTTCTGCTTCTTTTTTAGGCACCCGGCAAATACCCGTACATAGCAGATCACCCCCCGATATTCGTCGGCATGGCTGTCAAAGATCAGGGCCGCGGTCGGCTGATCGCTCTTGTCCTCCGGCGGCGGCAGCTTGGCGACAACGGCCTCCAGCAGCTGCTTGACTCCTTGTCCGGTTTTGGCGCTGACCAGCAGGCAGTCCTCTTGTAAAAGTCCCAGCGCCTGTTCAACCTCTTCGGCCACCTCCGCCGGCCTGGCCGAAGACAAATCAATTTTGTTGATGACTCCGATGATCTCGCAGCCGCTGTCTATGGCCAGATACGCATTGGCCACCGTCTGCGCCTCGACTCCCTGGCTGGCATCGACCACCAGCAGCGCCCCCTCGCAGGCCGTCAGGGCGCGCGAGACCTCATAATGAAAATCCACATGCCCCGGCGTATCGATCAGATTCAGCATATAGTCCCGCCCGCCGGAGTTATACCACATCGTCACCGCCGAGGCCTTGATCGTAATGCCGCGTTCCCGCTCCAGATCCATATCGTCCAGCATCTGGGCCTTTTTGTTGCGGTCGTTGACCGCTCCGGTCAGTTCCAGCAGACGATCCGCCAGCGTGCTTTTGCCGTGGTCAATATGCGCTACAATCGAAAAATTTCGTATATGTTCGGTAGTCATCGGTATTTTATCCATCCAGAGACAAACAGCTAATTATAGCAGAAAAAGGGGATCAACGCAACGGGCCGACGGGTCGGCGGCAAGGCTGCCAAGCCGTCATAAAAACGCCAGCAAATCACCGCTGTTGTGATGTTCAAACTTGTCGAGAAGGGTCTTCATCTTTGCCGCCTTCTTTTGTCCGATCCGTCCGCTCACCAGCGACAAAAATTTGTCGTCGATTTCTTCGTCTGAAAGCGGCGACTCATAGTCGCCTCGTGCCCCAAGCATGGAGGACTGAAGCCGACGGCCGTCTTTGAGCACAATCCGCACACGGGCAAGGCACTCGGCCGGAAACCGGACCTGGATCTCCGCCGACTGCTCGCAGCGGATTTTTTTACCAATCTGTAAAATCTCCGGATCGTTCAGTCGGTCCGGATGAATCTGGGCCAGTTTCAGATCTCCATCGGCCAGCATCGCAGCGGCCGCCCAGACAATGCTGTACTGGGCGCCGTCGGTATCCTGCGGCGGAAATTGCCCCAGCGTCGCGGCCTCGCGAAACGTCTCGATCACAATCGAGTCAATCTGGTCATTTGAAAAGCCATGTTCTTTCTTCAGTTGCCGCAGGCATTCGACCGGCGGCTGCGCCCAGCGGCAGGTTGGGTATGGTTTAAAATACTGCCGCAGGATAATCCAGTCCTGCCCTAATGAGTCCATCTGAGCGCGTCCCTGCGGCTCGGCTGTAAACAGCGAAGGCAGTCCTCTCAGCCCGCGCTGATACATCTGAAGCGCCATCCCCGCCGACCAGGCCCCGGCGGCCGCTCCATCCTTGAGGGGCGAAGGGCTTTCTGTACATCGGATCATCGGCGAGATCGGCGCATAATATTCCGCCATTCCCAACACAGCGTCTATATCCGCAGCCGGAATAGCCCGCAGTTTGCATCCGGCCGCCGCTGCGCCCAGCGACGCCCACGATCCCGACGTATGATACGCCGGAGCATACAGCGAATGAACCGCCAGTCCCGCCCGACAGGCAATCTCATAACCGATTACAATCGCTGTCAGCAGGTCTTGTCCGCTGACTTGCGATCCCGCGGCACAGACGCCGACGGCCGTCGGAACCACCGTCGCCCCCGCATGGCCCTTGGTCAGCCGGAATCCATCGTGCCAGTCCAGCCCATCCACCATAAATGCGTTAAAGAAACACGCCCCCACCAGCGCCGACCGCCGGCCGGTAAACCACAGTGGAACCGGCCCGTCTGCGTACTGCGCCAATACAAGATCCGCCATCTGCTGCGCCGGCGGAAGTTTATAGCCGCCGGCTCCGGTGGCCAATATATCCTTCAGACAGCGCTTGGACTGATGTTTTACCGGTTCGGGAAGATCCTCCCATCGCATCCGGCACAAAACCTCTGTATATTTTGTCTGATTCATAAAACCGGCTATTATAATCCGCCAAAGTCTTCTTCTCAATGAATTATTTCTCTTGGGCTTCGCTAAGATCGCTGGACAAATTCTCCTCCTTGCCATACTATATTCCCCCGAACGCAGACAAAAAATAAAAATTCAACGCCCGCCCCGGCGGACGGCGCCAATAAACACAATGAAAAATCGGCTCGAAAAACACCTGACCGGACCTGGCGGGATCAACCAGATGCTGGCCATTGCGCTGCCTATGGTCATCTCCAATGCCTGCGATACGGCGATGATCTTTACCGATCGGCTTTTTCTATCGCGAGTCGGACCCCAGTATATGAGCGCCGCTATGGGAGGCGGGCTGACCTGTTTTACGATGACCACTTTTTTCATCGGGCTGACCGGCTATTGCACTGCCTTGGCCGCCCAGTACTTCGGAGCCGGACGTAAATCTGTTTGTCCCCTGGTCATCACGCAGGGTCTGATCCTCTCCGGGATCGCCTGGCCGATCATCCTGGTCGCACGGCCTCTGGCTCTATGGCTCTTTCAGGTCACCGGCATACCCCCCGAACAGTTAGGCCCGCAGATTGATTACTTCAGCATCCTCCTGTGGGGGGTTCCGCTCAGTCTCTTTCGCAACTGTCTGGGCTGCTTTTTCTCCGGCATCGGAAAAACCCGTACGGTTATGGTCTCTGCCCTGACCTCTACCGTCGTAAACATTGTATCCAACTATGTGCTGATCTTCGGCAAATGGGGCTTTTCGCCTTTGGGCATCCGAGGCGCTGCTTATGGAACGCTTCTGGGCAGCGCCTGCGGTCTGTTGGTTCTGATCCTTGTGTACCTGTCCAAAAAACAGCAGCGCGAATATGATATCCTCCGCTCTTTCCGTTTTGACGGCTTTCTGATGAAAAAATTAATCCGTTACGGAAGTCCTCCGGGGGTCGAATTTTTCCTCAATCAGTTGGCTTTCAATCTGCTGATCCTTATTTTTCACGCCTGCGGCTCTACAATCGCCGCGGCGATCACCATCGTTTACAATTGGGACGCGGCCTCTTTTATTCCTCTTATCGGCGTGCATATTGCCGTCACCAGTCTGGTCGGCCGCTACATGGGAGCCCGTCTGCCCGATACGGCCGACCGCGCCGCCTATTCCGGGCTTAAACTGGCGCTGCTCTACTCTTTTTGCACGATGATCATCTTTGCCGTCTTCCCCCATCCCCTCGTGCAGGTCTTTCGTCCCCCCGCAGCGGATGCGATCTTCGCTCAGGCCTTTCCCGAAGCCGTCTTTATGCTCCGTCTGGCCGCCCTTTACGTAATGGCCGACGCCATCATGCTTGTCTTCAGCGGAGCCCTGAGAGGGGCTGGCGATACCTTCTGGGCCATGTGCGTCTCCGTCAGTATGCATTGGATTCTGGTCGGCGGGCAGATCCTTCTTTTGCGGGTCTTCAAATTGCCGGCCCGCATAACCTGGCTGTATTTGTGTTTGATCCTCCTGCTGTCCAGCGGCATCTTTTATCTGCGCTATCGCAGCGGAAAATGGCGATCTTTCCGCATCATCGAAGAAGAACCCGAACCGATCCCCCCCTAACAGACGGCCTGCACGAAACCAAAGATCTGTAAAACGACAACTTTTTATTTCAGGGGCTTTCCATCTGATTCGCCAATTGTCTCTGCCCGCAGCTGCTCAATCCGCTCGCTGAGCCATTGATCTGCGGCCGCCCCATTCTTCCGGATTGGCCCATACCACCAGCACCGAACCCGGCCGGTCTTGTCCACAAGGTACACGCTCGGACAAACCGGATTAACCCACGCCTGGCAGATCGTTTTTTTGCCGTCCACTGCGATGGGGAAATTAAGGCCCTCCCGCTCAATCGCCCGATCTACCGCTGCCTTGTCTTCCGACTCTCCTGCCGGTATATGAACCCCCAGCACAAATACGTCTTTGGGGTCATATTGACGGGTCCACAATTTATAAATCGCATAGTCCCCCTCACACTGGGCGTTGTCTGCAGAAAAGAAAATTATCGCCACGACACGATTTTGCAGCCCTTTAATCGAAATCGGCCGGGTTTGAATCCATCGCGTCGCCTCCGGCAGGTCCGGCGCACGAAAAGACAGCGGCTGAGTGAGCGAAAAATCAAACTCCCTGCCCAGCATCCCCTGCCAGACCACCAATTGTCCTTCGGTGAGTCCCATCAAAAACTGCTGCATCAGGCGCACCCGAATCTGCTCGGCCTGCTGGGCATACGACGAGGACTCTCCCGATTCCTCCAGCCGTCGCTTTAACTCCTCCTGAAGGCGGACGGACTGGCGGTAAATGCCGCGCATCCGTTCTTTCTGGGCGGCGCTGAGTCTTACGCAATCAGCCGGCTCCCTGCGAAACAGGGCCATTGGGCCTTCAAACTGTATCGCCAGTTCCTGCAATCTCCCAATCTGCGAGGGCTTTAAAATTGTCGGCAGCGTGTCCATCGCCTTGACAACCGCCCGTACGTGTTCCAGCGCAAGAGGATCGCTCGGAATCGGCGGCTGATCCCGCAGCGCAAACAAATGCTCATCAATTTTATCGCATAGCGCCTGAAGGCGGCCGGCCTGCTTGTCTTCTACCTTCAACTCGGCGCGTACGGCCGGGTCGCGGATCAGATACGGCGCCGGAGTCAGCGCCGGCGGCACATAATCCGGCTCTTCTGTCGAACCGCTCGCCATAACCAGCCCGCCAAGAATCATCAAAAAGCCCATTACTGTTTTTTTCATATAAAAGATAAATCCTTTAATTATAAACAGTTATTGTGACCGTAAACCCAAAGGCAGCCGTCCTGTTCCAGAACTTTGCACAGCCGTTTTTCAGCAGTCTGCCTATTTCAGTATAACCGCTGAAGGCCGTTTGAAAAGGGCTTGCTCAACTCTTTTGGATAACAAAATTATCATTGATTTACAACCCGTTCCAAATACCATAGCCGTAATGTCGTCTTAAACTTCGGGAGATGCGATGCAGTACATATTGTCTTTGGATCAGGGCACCACCAGTTCCCGCGCTATTCTCTTTGACAAACAGGGCCGAATGACCGCTCTGTCCCAAAAAGAATTTCCCCAAATCTATCCCCGCCCGGGATGGGTTCAGCACGATCCCGATCAGATCTGGACCACACAGCGGGCCGTCCTCAAAGAGGTCATGGCCAAGGCCCAAATCTCCGCCGATTCGCTGGCTGCCATCGGAATCACCAATCAGCGGGAGACGGTTGTAGTCTGGGACAGAACCGACGGGCGGCCTGTTTATAACGCAATCGTCTGGCAGGACCGACGCACGGCCGACCTGTGCAGCCGGCTCAGAAAGCAGGGCCACGAGCCGATGGTTCGACAAAAAACCGGCCTTTTGATCGATCCGTATTTTTCGGCCACAAAGATCAAGTGGATTCTCGATCACGTCGAAGGAGCCCGTCAAAAGGCCCGCACCGGCCGGCTGGCCTTCGGCACAATCGACGCCTGGCTGATGTGGAAGCTCACCGGCGGAAGATATCACATCACCGATGTCACCAATGCCTCGCGGACGCTGCTGTTCGATATCCATACCGGCCGATGGGACAGCGATTTGCTGGAGGTGTTCGATATTCCTGAAGCCATTCTTCCGGAAGTTGTGCCCTCCAGCCCTGTAAGCGCACAAACAGAACCGGCGCTGCTGGGTCGATCCATCCCCGTAGCGGGCATTGCAGGCGATCAGCAGGCGGCGCTGCTGGGCCAACTCTGCTGTCAGGAAGGCGCCGTCAAAAACACCTACGGCACCGGCTGCTTTATGCTTCTGAACACAGGGCAGCGGCCCGTCTTTTCGGCCAATCAATTAATCGCCACCATTGGCTGGAACATCCGCGGCCAAACGACCTACGCCCTCGAAGGCAGCGTCTTCGTTGCCGGCGCTGTCGTTCAGTGGCTTCGCGACGGACTCAAAATCATCCGCACCGCCGCCGAGAGCGAAACGCTGGCCGGCTCGGTACCCGATAGCGGCGGCGTATATTTTGTGCCCGCCTTTGTAGGTCTGGGAGCGCCTCACTGGGATCCGTACGCACGGGGCGCTGTGCTGGGGATCACGCGCGATACGACCGGCGCTCATATCGCCCGCGCTGCCCTCGAATCGATTGCCCATCAGGTAGCCGATGTCATCGAGGCCATGTCGGCCGATTCGGGCATTCCTATTACACGGCTTGGCGCAGATGGCGGAGCTGCCGCCAATGACTTGCTGCTTCAGACCCAGGCCGATTTTTTGCAGATCCCCATCGAGCGCCCGAAGGTTCTTGAAAGCACGGCCCGCGGAGCGGCTTATCTGGCGGGCCTGGCGGTTGGATTTTGGCCGTCGCTGGAGGCGCTGGCCGACCAATGCGAAATGGATCGGATCTTCCGTCCGCAGATGCAGCCCGAACAGGTCGCCCAAAAACGCGCTCAGTGGAAAGAGGCCGTCAGCCGATCCAAAAAATGGAATATCGAATCCTGATACCCTTCAAAAATTACAAGCGCTGCCGGTTGTTCTTTTCATATTTTTGCGGGTCTTGATAACCGGAGATTATAAACTTGCTGCATCAGTTAAGTGACGCTATACTGATATGTCTGAAAACACAATTTCTATAAAAAATAAGTAGGAGAAATGGCCCTGAAGACGCGTCGTTTGTTCTGTTGCTTGTTTGGTCTGACGTTTGGTTCTCTGTTGTTTGCTTCCGGCTGCAAAACAACGCCGATCCTGGAGGAAAGTATGGCACAAAAAGACCGTCGCATGGAGTGGTGGCGCAGGGATCGTTTTGGACTGTTCATTCACTGGGGCCTGTACGCAATACCGGCCGGAACGTACAAAGGCCGTCAGGTACCCGGTCTGGGGGAGTGGATTCGCCGGGATGGTCAGATACCTGTGGAAGAATACGATCTTTTTGCCGATCAGTTTAATCCGACTGAGTTTGACGCCGACCGGTGGGTGCGCATGGCTAAAGAGGCCGGGATGAAATACCTCGTCATCACCTCCAAACATCACGACGGGTTTTGCCTATGGGATTCCCGCCTGACTGATTTTGATGCGATGTCCACGCCGTTTCATCGGGATATTCTCAGGGAATTGAAGACCGCCTGCGATCGGCACGGGCTGAAACTTTGTTTTTACCATTCGATTATGGACTGGCATCATCCCGATTATCTGCCCCGACGACAGTGGGAGCAGGCGACCCGCCCTGCGGGCGACGCCGATTTTGAGCGCTATGTGCAATATTTGAAGGGCCAATTGCAGGAGCTGGTGCAGCGGTACGATCCGGCAGTACTTTGGTTTGACGGGGAGTGGGAAGATACCTGGACGCATGAGCGAGGCAAGGATCTGTATGCGTATGTACGGAGTCTCAAGCCCGATATCATTATCAATAACCGCGTGGACAACGGCCGCAAGGGCAGCAAGAAGGGCTTTTCGGAGGAAGGCAAATATGCCGGCGATTTCGGCACGCCCGAACAGGAGATCCCCCCGACCGGCCTGCCCGGCGTGGATTGGGAAACCAATATGACGATGAATGATACCTGGGGCTATAAAAGTTCGGATCAGAACTGGAAATCCAGCGAGGAATTGATCCGCATGCTGGTGGATGCGGTCTCCAAAGGCGGCAATTTTCTGCTGAACGTCGGGCCGAAGGCCGATGGGAATTTTCCGCCCGAATCCGTCCGACTTCTGAAGGAAATCGGAAACTGGATGGACCTCAACGGCGATTCGATTTACGGAACAGCGGCCAGCCCGTTTAAAAATCTGCCGTGGGGACGCTGCACACAGAAGCAGAAAGGCAATAAGATTCTGCTGTATCTGCATGTCTTCGACTGGCCGAAAGACGGCAAACTCCTTGTGCCTGGTTTGCAAAGCCCAGTCAGAAAATGCCGCTTCTTAGCAAATCGTCAATCGCCTGACTGCTCCGCAACAGAGGATGGGATTGTGATCTCGGTCCCGGAAAAGCCGTTGGATCCAATCGATACGGTCCTTGTCCTGGAAGTCAAAAATCCCCTTATGATTCAGAATTTTCCAAATCAATAAAAATACGCCTGTCCGATTTTCGAAGTCCGACAGGCGTATTGATTCTTTACAAAGTCTTTATTTTCGAGCAATCCGGGGATATCCGCCCAGATACTCGGTTTTAGGCAGTCCTCCGGTCAGCGGCAGAGCATACTCGACAAACGCCTCCGTGACGCCGTTGCCTTCGCTGTTGATGAATTCATCGGGCATTGATTTGGTCTTTTCGGCAACGCTGGACAGATCGGTGCGGAAGTAGTCAACGCTGTAGCGTTCGCCGTTTCCGGTTCGCCGGATCGCAACCGAGCCGTTGTCATGCTTCATCGAAAACTGCACGGCCTTGCGTCCGCACTCGGCGGCTTCATCGCGATCCACATCGGACTGGAGGCCGGCAAAGCTCCGCTGCAGATAACCGAAGGTATCCGCCCGCACGCGCTTGACCTTCAGTTTTGATTTGATCTGGTTGGCCAGATAGTCGGCCAGGGCGCCGGTGCCGGACAGCTGTACGTTGTTGTGCGAATCTCTCTCCTGGGTTTGGGCGATCTTTTCAATCCAGGTGACCTGGTCGGTATCGCAGATGCCTTCGCTGACGGCGACCACGCAGCGGCCCAGTTTTCGATATACGCCCTCGACATCGGCCAGGAACTTGTCGATCATGATCGGCCGTTCGGGCAGATAGACCAGATGCGGGCCGTCGTCCTCCCGCACTTTGCCCAGCACCGAGGCCCCGGTCAGGAAGCCGGCGTGTCGGCCCATGAGGACATCGATCTTGATGCCCGGCAAGGCCCGATTGTCCAGGTCATCGCCGATCAGCGCACAGGCGACAAACTTGGCGGCCGTTCCAAAGCCCGGACAATGGTCGGTGACCAGCAGGTCGTTATCCACCGTTTTGGGGATGTGAAAGGCGCGAAAGTTAAAACCGATCTTTTCGGCCATGCTGTTAATCAGATAGCAGGTGTTGGCCGAGTCGTTGCCGCCGATATAGTAAAAGTACTCCACATCATATTTCTGGAAGACATTCAAGATCTTACGGCAGTATTCTTCGTCGGGCTTGTCGCGGCTGGAACCCAGCGCCGAAGAGGGCGACAAAGCCAGCCGGCTGATGGCTTCCATAGACAGTTTTTGCAAATCGATAAAGTCTTCTTTGACGATGCCTGAGACCGCATGAATCGCCCCGTAGAGATGGTCAATTCCTCGTTGTTTGCCCACTTCGGAGATTACCCCCACCAGGGAGGCATTGATGACGCCGGTTGGACCGCCGGACTGACTGACTACTGCATTGGCCATGAATTTTCCTTTAGTTCCGGTTAACGTTACATTCTATACCCATTGGGGTGAAAATTATACATATCGGGCTTTTGAAATCAAGTCCCAATCTCCAAAAACGGCCGGAAAAGGCGGAGTAAATTCGGTCTTAATCAGCCCATTGACAGGCCGGGCTTTTTCCTTTAAAATAGTTGACTTGTTTGGATTCTGGCGGTTTTTAAGCCCTTGCGGTGGAAGTAGCTCAGTTGGTTAGAGCATCAGATTGTGGTTCTGAGGGTCGGGGGTTCGAGTCCCCTCTTCCACCCTTGTTTTTTGCCTGATAATGCAGATTCATAGAACCTTTATTGCTCTGTTGAAATCCTAAAGATTTTCATCCAAGACATCCAATAAATGAGGAATGAAAACCTCACAAAACAAACCAATCACGACTCAATTGACTGTTAACGGCAGTCTTGGACCACAGGCATCAGATGAAAGCCCCTTTGAAAAATATTTTTATAAACAAAAGCCTCAAATCGAGAGGGGTTTCGCTGGACATAAGCGATTCATGGGTTCGGCTTTGCTCAGCCGAACCAAGGCATCCTTGAAACGGGAATGCCTGTATCGAGTATTCACGCACAACCGGATGATTCTCAGGTGCGCCTAAAAAGGATTTCAACAGAGTATGAAATGATATAAAGGAATATTCAATGCTGATATCATATGATGTTATAAAAGCGAACATATATTTTCTGAAGGCAGGTGCGATTGTATGAGCAAGCCGGTAAAATACCATTATGGAAAGTTCCCGCCGAAGGAGATCCGGTGGGATCAACTCATTTCGTTGATCGGACCGGCTACGGGTGCACTGACACGCTATGATGGAATTCTATCCGTAATCCCCAATCCATCGGTTCTTTTATCTCCCCTCACTACCCAAGAAGCCGTTCTTTCTTCGCGCATTGAAGGTACGCAGACGACTATGGGGGAGGTTCTTGAATATGAAGCCGAAAAAGACGGGAATGGATATTCGCCGGAAAAAAAGGAAGACATCTATGAGGTTTTGAATTATCGCCGTGCAATCTGGAAAGCGGTTGATTTGTTGGAAAAGCTGCCCCTTTGCAGCCGCATAATTTGCGAATCGCACAAGGTACTGATGGATCAGGTCAGAGGCCATAACAAATCGCCGGGGCAGTATCGAAAAACGCAAAACTGGATCGGCCCTCGCGGATGTCCGATTGAGCAGGCCCATTTTGTCCCAATTTCTCCCGATAAATTGGCAGGCGGGATGAATGCATGGGAAAAATACATACACCAGGAATCAAAGGATAAACTGGTACAACTTGCTGTGCTGCATGCTGAATTTGAAGCTTTGCATCCGTTTTATGACGGCAATGGTCGAATGGGCAGAATGCTTGTCCCTTTGTTTTTACACAACGCCGGTTTGATTCAAAGCCCGATGTTTTATATCAGTGCATACTTTGAAGCAAACCGGGATGAATATTATGAGCGTTTGCTGGCCGTATCCCGTAATGATGACTGGACCGGTTGGTGCCTGTTTTTTTTGAAAGCCATTGAATTTCAAGCTAAGGAAAATCAAAAAAAGGCGTCAAATATTCTCAGGTTATATGAACAGAAGAAAAGTCAAATCTATGAATTGACTCGTTCGCAATATACCCTGCATACGCTGGATTTCATTTTTAAACGTCCGATATTCAACTCAACCGAACTTGCAAAAACTGGGAAAGTACCTGCTCCTTCCGCTAAGACAATGCTGGCGACATTACGTAATGCCAATATTCTCAAGGTTTTACGAAAATCAAAGGGGCGCAGGGCTGCCCTTTTCGTGTTCCATGAATTATTAAATATTACCGAAGGCAGGGAATGTTTTTAGAGGATATTAAATTAACCGAAAAACTATTTGTGGTTATCAATTAACCATTCTGATATCCACAAAATACTTTGAGGATATTGGAATATCGGCGGAGTAAAGAGTTAAATTATTAGCGATATACAAGATGTTTATTATATATAATGATGAGAAGAATGATACGAGGCAGGTTAAGAAGAAAGAATGAAACGGGATCAGATGCAGTAAATAGGATCCCTGAAAACTACAATCTGGAATCTGGTTTCCGTAAACTGACAATATGAAAGCCATCTATAGACATAAATCCAGCACTAACCTGTTTACCAACAAGACAAACGCACCCGTCTGATTCATAAAAACATTAGGAGTTCATATATATGGAAATAACGATTGAGCAAATCCAAAAAGTTGTCGAAGATGCCATATCTCAAGGAGTGTCCTTTCCTTGGTGGGCCTATATTCATTTCGTATTTCTTTCAGGTCTTTGTTGTTTCCTTGCTGTTTATCTTCGTAGAAAGGGAGAAAATTTGGCTACTAAAGAGGATATTAGCGAAATTACCGATAAAGTTGAAAGTGTTAAACATACGTATGCCAAGGAGAATTATAAATTTCAAGTAGCTTGTTCCGGTTTACTTCAAAAGCGAGCAGAGGCAATAGAAGAGTTGTATCATTTGATCGTCGACATTGAGGAGATATTTGGCAGATTTGTAGACTTTTATGAGTGGAAAAATGATAAGTCCAAACAAGAATTGAGAACAGAGGGGTGCAATCTTCTCTTTGAGTTTCTCAGAAAATATAAAAAAAGTCGGATTTACTTTAATGAGTCAACATGCGATAAATTGAAATTGTTTTTAGATTCAATTTATAAGACGACCATTGGATTTTCAGCTGCTCTCACGTTCAAGAATGAAGAGCCTAAAAACTTCACGAATCAATGGGCACAGGCAAATGAAGACTATAATAAAATTATCCCAAATGTTAGGCTGGCAATTGAGGAAGAGTTTCGCCAATTATTAAATTGTAATCTAATCGCCACTACTTCATCTAACAAATGATAATATTCCGTTCGATTGTTGTACAATTTTGCGGAAAGATCCCGCACTGCCTGATACTCCTTTCAATGGATTTGCGACCGAGTAAATCCCGTTTGACTGCGGTTTCATTTCATTACGCAAACACCATCCTTGCTTATTCAGTTAGTGTCAGATAAAGTTCAGATTATTACACTTTATACCTTCTGTTTTCTCTCTGTGCCCTCGGTGTATTCTGTGGAACAAAATCCGCAGTTAAAGCGGTAAAAATTATTGTCGATCTCCAAAGACTCCTTATAATAGACCAAAAAAGCGGATATGAGACGGGAGGCCTTCGCTTTGGAAGTCTGGACAATCCAAAAACTGTTGGGCTGGATCGCCGATTACTTTACGAAAAACCAGTTGGATGCCGCCCGTCTGTCGGCCGAGCTGCTGCTGTGTCATGTGCTGGGTCTTGAGCGGATCGAACTGTACACCCTCTACGACCGCGTCGTCCAGCAGCCGCAATTAGGTCAGTTGCGGGCCTTGGTCAAGCGAGCAGTCGAACACGAGCCCATCGCCTATCTTGTCGGCCGATGCGAGTTTTACTCCCTTACGCTCAAGATCACCAGCGACTGTCTGATCCCGCGTCCTGAGACCGAGGAACTGGTCGAAAAGGCCATCGATTTTCTCCGCAGGCGTTCCGGCCCCCGGCAGGTTCTGGATCTGTGTACCGGTTCGGGCTGCATCGCTGCGGCCATCGCCAAAAACTGTCCTCAGACGCAGATAGCCGCCACCGATATTTCCGATGCCGCCCTGGCCGTCGCCGCCGAGAATATCAAAAAACATAATCTCCAGCAGCAGGTGACCCTATTGTGCGGCGATCTGTATGATCCGATTATTAAAGGGCTTGGCCAGGATCGCTTTGATCTGATCATTTCCAATCCGCCCTATGTCAGCAGCAGCGCGTACGAAAAACTGGCCCCCAACATCAAAGACTACGAACCGAAGGCGGCCCTTTACGGCGGGCCGGATGGGCTGGATTACTATCGGCGGATCCTTGAAAAATGCGGCGATTTTCTAAAACCTGACGGCGCCCTGATGGTAGAGATCGGTTATGCCCAGGGCATGGCCGTGAGGGAACTGATTGAAAAATCCGGTCTCTTTGCCGATATCACGATACTCAAAGATCTTTCAAAAAACGACCGTATCGCCGCGGCCGTCAGAAATCCACACCAAAAAATTGACAACTTGTCTTGCTGACAATTTCGGCAAATCGATCCAACGGCAAATTGTGAATCTGGGCCAGTTTGGCGGCTGTATGGATCAGCAGGGCCGGCTCATTGGGCTGGATCCGGCGGACCGGCTCCGGCGAAAGATACGGACAATCCGTCTCGATCATCAGCCGATCCAGCGACGCCATTCGCGCTGTCTGCCGCAGGTCATCGGCCTTCTTGAAGGTGACGATTCCGGTAAATGAGATATGGTATCCCCGTTCGAGAACCTGCCGGGTCTGCTCCGGATTGCCGCAGTAACAATGGAACACGACTCCCTTGAGCTGTCCGGCATATTCATCCAGAATCTGCATCACCTCCTCAAAGGCCTGCCGATTGTGAATCACCACCGGCTTTTGTATTCGGGCGGCGATGTCCAGATGCGCCCGAAAGATCCGCTGCTGGTTTTCGGCGCCGGCGTGCAGATAATGATAATCCAGGCCGGTCTCTCCGACGGCGGCAACTTTGGGATGGGCGGCTATCTCCTCAAGCAGGCCCAGATCCGCCTCAGTGATTTGATCGGCATTGTGCGGATGGTATCCGACGGCGGCCCATAGATTGTCCGTGCGGCCGACCTGTTCCAGAGCGGCCTGGTTTTCCTGCGGCGAAGTACCCACCGTGATCCAGCCGGTCACGCCTGCCGCCCGACTGCGGGAAAGGACCTGATCAATCTGACTCGCCAGCGGTTCATACGTCAAATGTGCATGAGTATCAATCAGATGCATATATGCTGGTGATATAGAAACAATCCAGGAAACTCAAGGAAAAAACAAAAAAGAGGAATTAGCGCGGATCGATAGAACTCTTGGCTGTCAGCGGCCGGATCTTCGCAGAAACAGTGCGCCTGCGGCCAGCAGCAGAACTCCAGTTGGTTCAGGCACACAGATTGTGTCCACCGACAGATAGTCAATATACGGAGCGTCTGGATTTTGTGGCGAGGTCGGATAATGATCAAATCGAAGAAAGATGGTTTCCCACAAGGGGCTGGGCTGAATCACAAACTCATACACTTCAGTGACCCACGATCCATCCCGAACGCTTTGAACAGGCGCCGGGCTGATATACAGTCCGTCATAGCCGGGCAGACTTCCCGCATCCATTAAGCCCCAGACTTGGAAGTCTGCAAAAGAGGCATACGTATCCATATAACAGATTTCAAAACGAACTCGGGTGTATTGCTCGCCCTCTAAAAAGTTGGGCAGATTGACATAAAGCCCTTCTGTATTGAGTTTGAGGACATTGAGGCGATTGTCGTATGCCGCCAGCGTCTCTGCGGGCTGACCGGAGATCTGGGCGGCGAATTGAACGATATGAGGGGTAAAGGTTTTTCTGGCTCCCGCTCCAAACTCTTTGTAATCGCAGTAGAAAGTCAAATCGCCCGGATACGTAGCGGCAGGAACCCAGTTATCCCATTCGGCATAAACAGTCTTATCTTCTCCCCTCCAGTCAGGCGCAAAGACACTCGCCCATGACGGTACAGAAAGCGCCAAAAAGGTAAAAAGCAGAGTCTTAAAACAGCGATGTTTTAATCTGATATTCATTATTAATAAATATCACAGCACGGAAAAAACATTCATCTTTTGCTTATTAAATTTTCAATTCAGACTGTCTTTCCGCATCCCCATTTAGATACCTTATTGTATGACAAAATAACCATTTTGTCAAGTAGAAATATCATATTTTGGCTGGATCTTTTGTATCTATTTATAAATAAAAGATTTATGGTGCGTAAAAATAGAAAAGTTTTGACTCTGGCAGTTTGGGAAGATTTGTCTTGGAGTCGTATCAGGCCCCGGGGAGGGTGACCATCACAGAGGTTCCTTTGCCAGGTCTCGAGGTAAGGATCAAAGAGCCGCCATTGATCTGGACAAGCCGTTCAGCGCGGGCCAATCCCATTCCCCGGCGTCTTCCGGCCGGCGGCGAAGAGAAAAACGGACGGGTAGCGTTTGCCAGCGTCTTTTGATCCATTCCGCAACCTTGATCCGAAAGTGTAAAAGTCGAGGAATTAGGTCCCTGAAGCGGCGAGCGGACAATCCGAATCGGGCCGTTCTCGCCGGGATACGACTGAAGAGAATTGAGCAAAATGTTTGTCAGGGCTTCGATAATCTGAGATCGATCAACATAGACATCGGGCAGAGAGTCTATTCCTTCGATTCGAGCGGCCATCTCCGCAAGCCCATGAATTTTGCAGGCCTGATCGATGGCCTGGCCGACCAGATCGGCTATGGATTGAAGGTGCTTTTCGGGCTGCCTCGGGCGAGCGTAAGACATCAGATCTTTTAAAATATCAGACATCTCGGCGGTTCGCTGCTGGATGAGTTTGAGTTCTTCCTGTCGCTGGGGATCCGATTCGGAAGAGGCCAGCAATTGGGCTCGTCCGGAAATCACAGACAGCGGATTATTCAATTCATGGGCGGCGCCGGCGGCCATTTCGGCGATACCGTACAAGGCCTCGGTTTGGGCCAGTTGTCGGCGGGCCTGACGAAGATTTCCGAGGACTTCGGCAAATCGCTCAGACAGTTCCAGATGGCGTTCTGCCACAGACGCCGCCTGCATCAGCGAAGCGGCCGTCTGGCAAAGCGGCTTGATGGATTCGGTGATGGATTGGACCTGCTGTGGATCGCGAATTTCAAACAGCACGCGTCCGATCCGCATTCCCGGAACCGACAAGGGAGCCATATAACAACAGGCGGGGCTGAGCTGGCCTTCCATTTTATCAAAAAGCCAATCCACGCTTTGATCAATCAGCGAAACCGCAAACTCCTCGCGTTCCTGCCGGGCGGCCAGCGTTTGGCCCTGCGGAAGCTGGAGCATGGCGGTATGGTATTTCTTTCGCCGGTCCATTGTAAAGCAGCAGACGGTCGGGTCCCCCAGATCCGTCTGAATCAAAACCGATACGGCGGATTTTGTGGCCTGATGCAGAACATCGGCCAGGCGAAAGGCCAGCTGTGAGAGCGTATCATCGGATTCGATGGCGGCCAAAAATTTATTCAGCCGTTCAATCTGGCGGCTCTGCTGCTGGAATCGACGGCTGGTTTCCGCCAGATCCACATTATCCTTTGCCAGGTCGGCGGCCGCCTGCTGAATCGCCCCGTAATAGTGATGAGCCGCCGCCGGCGTTTCCAGTCCAAGCCGATCAGTTTTTTCACGCACCAGATCGGGCAATTCGACCAGCAGATTGTCGGTGTACTCCTCCGAAAGATGCAGCTGCGCCGCCAGCAGCAAGGCCTCATCCGGGTTGTCATAGGAACCGGAACGGCCGATGTCGGCTTT
>JAKJEN010000007.1:37523-41879 GCA_022705405.1 Planctomycetota bacterium
CGCGAGCCAGTTCGATAAACGGGACATGGCTCGCGATCGAGTCGGTATCGCTGTGATGAAGCCAGATGGCGGTCTGCAGCGGCTTGGGAAGCCCCCATTTTTCCGCCAACCGGCGTCCCAGCGTTGTATGATCCAGCCCCAGATGGCGCTGTTCAATTCGGCTCAGGCAGGCTCCTTCTGTCTGGGCCTGGCGGACCATCTGCAAAAAGCTGCGAGGCATTACCTCCAGCAGGGCGAGTTTTCCCAGATCATGCAAAAGACCAGCTGAAAAGGCCATAGAACGCAGCGGCTCAGACAAGACCTCCTGAGCCAGTCGGCGGGCCGCACAAGCCGTCGCCAATGCATGAAGCGCCAACTGTTGTCGGGTCAGCAAATCTTCTTCTTGCGAGGCAGGCAGGTCAAAGGCCTGAAAAACCCGTACCGACAGGACGGCGTCGCGAAGTTGTTCGGCGGAAAGATCCAGTATCGCCTGTTCAACCTGAATGGGCGGCTGATCGCCAAGTCGTTCTTGTCGGCCGGCGATAGAAAGAATGCGTGCAGAGAGGGCGGGATCGGCTTCGATCATTTCAATCAGTTCGGCCGTCTTGGGCGATGAACCTGTCAGCAAACGCAGGGCATTGCCCGCTACCTGAGGAAGCGTCGAAAGGGTATCCAGCTGACGAACAATCATCTCGACTTGGCGAGCGGTTGCGTTTTTACTCGTGGACAAGGCCATTCTAATGCCACTCTCCTGACGGGATTATGCTCGGGCAAGTTGTGCGATTTTGTCTGTAATTTCGGCAATATTAAAGGGTTTTGCGATAAA
This sequence comes from Planctomycetota bacterium, assembly GCA_022705405.1. Taxonomy (GTDB): domain Bacteria; phylum Planctomycetota; class Phycisphaerae; order Sedimentisphaerales; family Anaerohalosphaeraceae; genus JAHDQI01. The sequence goes on from JAKJEN010000007.1 coordinate 38,329, forward strand.
CTCCGAAGCCCCCGCCGAAATCAGGTCATCAATCTCTTCCCGATTGACTACGCCACTGACAATTATAATGTGAATATAGGAAAAATTGGGGTTGCTTTTAATCGTTCGGCATACGACATTGCCGTTGATGTCGGGCAGCATATAATCCAGCAGGATTACATCCGGCATAAACTGCTGAGTCTGTATTCCGGCATCATACCCGCTGCTGGCGGTGCGAATATCAAAACGGCCATCCCGACTGAGGACATCTACCATCAATTCGATGATTTCATCGTCGTCATCGACAATCAATACCTTGATTTTGCCGTCTCCCAGCAGATTATCCAGCGGAATGCTGTTATCCTTCATGAATTTGACCAGCGACTCCCTTGGAATTCTTCGGAATCGCGATCCCGGTACACGAAAGCCATCCAGACGGCCGGCATCAAAGCAACGGATGATTGTTTGTTGGCTGACCTTGCAAATATCCGCGGCTTCCCCCGTTGTAAAAAGATCCTTCATTTTCTCCATTTTGTCCCTCATCAAAAAACCTTCCTTGAATTCACCAATTTAGACAGATTGCCTAAATTATCCATCGGCCGGTTCAATTGTCAAGGATTAAAAAATTTCAAAAAAACATAAAAAGCAGTATTGAAAAATCTACTTTTCTTGGACAAACTACAAAATCAGATTATTTATATGATATATCTTATATTTTTAATACCCAGAAAAATATATATGGAATTATTGTATCGTCAATAGGGTTTTTCAGTCGTCCAAAAAGGATGAAAAAACAGGTATGTCAAAGTGCAATGAAGAGTGAACCGGCCTATTTGGCGAGTGATCGAACCTTGGGGGCAAGAAATTTTTCCAGGACGGCCGACAGGTCCTCTGCCTTGATCGGCTTGGACAGATAATCATCGCAACCGGCCGACAGGCATTTTTCCCGGTCTCCTTCCAGCGCATTGGCCGTCAGTGCAATGATCGGGATGTCGATCCCCTGCTTTCGCAAAATTTCGGTTGCCTGATATCCATTCATCACCGGCATCTCCATGTCCATGAAGACCAAATCAAACTCTTTATTCTTTATGATCTGCTGCAAAGCTCCTTTGCCATTGGCTGCCAGAATCACTTCCAGGCCGGATCTTTCCAGTAATTTTTTCATCAGGATTTGATTGGCTTTGCTGTCTTCGGCGACCAGCACACGGGCACAACGGCAATCCTCAGATCCATTCTCCGTCAGAGAGTCCGATTCGGCTTGATCGCTGTGGATCCCTGAACAATATTCCGGAGATCGCAGATCGGAACTGAAATCCAGTTCCTTCAGGATTGGGGCCTCTGTCAGCGCTACCGGCAGAATAATCGTAAAGATCGATCCCTGATTGGGCCGGCTTTGCAAAAGCAACTCGCCGCCCATCAAATGAATTAGTTTCTGAGTGATTGATAACCCCAGTCCGGTACCGCCAAATTTCCGAGTGGTAGAAGTGTCGGCTTGAGTAAAGGACTCAAAAATCGTTTTCTGTTTTTCCTTCGGGATTCCAATCCCTGTATCTTCAATATCAATGCACAGACGTTCCAATCCTTCAGCGCGGCTTTCTGAGGAGATGTTAATATGGACATATCCATTGTCTGTAAATTTAATAGCGTTTCCGACTAAATTGATCAGGCACTGGTTCAATCGAGTAGAATCGGTTTCGATAACCTTCGGCAGATCATCAGAGACAAACAACCCGAAATCCAGTCCTTTCTTTTCGGCAATGGGCCGCAGCATCTGTTCAAGATGCCGACAGAACGGAGCCAGTTCAAACTGTGTTTTCTCAATCATCAGTTTTCCGGCTTCAATCTTGCTAAAATCAAGAATATCATTGATGATTTGCAGCAGGTTGCGGCCGCTGTTTGTAATCACGCCCAAAAAGTTGGCCTGCTCTTCATCCAGTTCCGTGGCATTGAGCAGCTCACAAAAACCGAGAATGGCATTCATCGGAGTGCGGATCTCATGGCTCATATTTGCCAGAAACTGACTCTTGATTCGATTGGCTGCCTCGGCTTGCTGTTTGGATTGTACCAGCGTTGTAATATCAATCAAGTTTAACATGGCCCCCATATAGGCCCGGCTGTCTGAGTAGATGGGCTGAACCCTCAGATCCATAATCCGCCCGAGAAATTCCCGTTCGAAACAGAGAGGGCAGCTGTCCGGATTCTCACGGAACTGGCGAAGCAACTTCTGTACTTTCGCCTGAGTTTCTAAACTGTGCACCTGTGTCAGTTTTTTACCTATCAGATCCTCCCGCTTTCTGCCGACCAGATCCAGAAAATAGGGATTGGCCTCCACAATCGTATCCGCGGCATCCGCAAAAACCACTCCCTCCTGCATACCTGAGATCATCGAAGACAGTTTGGCCGATTCCTGACGGACCCGCTGCTCAGCCCGCTCCATTTCAGTAATATCAATGAAGGCCTCCAGCAGCATCTCCTCTCCCTCCAGCCGAACAGGAAACGAATTTTTGAGGATTGTAATCGGTTGGTCATCGGCGCCGGGCAGTTGGAGTTTATCTCCTTCCAGAACTCGTTTTTCTTCCCAGACAGGGCATCGCTTCCGGTTGGATGGACACAAAATTCGGTTGCAGGGCCGACCAATGACCTGCGATTCTGTTTTGCCTAAGACCGTAAGAGCCGCTTTATTGGCCTTTCGAATAATTTTCTTTTTATCAACCAGCACCAGCCCGAACGGCACCTTTTCCAACAGGGTTTGCAAAGTTGTCAGAGTGGTTTGAAGGACCTGCTGATCGGCTTTGTTTTTTGTGATATCCTGGAATGTCTCGATGGCGCCGTACAGGCGGCCCTGCATATCGCGCAGCGGTCCGGCCATAAGAAACAGCCATTTTCCGTTTGGCCCCAGCGAAGGAATAAACCGTTCACATTCATAAGATTCCTTCAGCAATTCAGAGGGCTGTAAAGAATCGCCGTAAAACTTTTTCAACTCTTCCATCGAGGCCTTGCGAACAATCCGATCGGCCAGAGTTTCGGCCTGATCGCCAAAGAAGACGCGTCTGTGCCCTTGAGTTCCCAGTACCTTTTCGGCCTTGATTCTGGACAGTTTTTCGCAAGCGCGATTCCAGAAAATGATTTTATGATTCTGATTGATTACAAAGGTAGGAACCGGCGAGCCGTCGAGAATTTGCGACAAAATCCTCTCCTCGGCCGATAATAATTGCCGCCATTTTCTGCTTCGAAGCCGATGGATTACACTCAGTCCCGCCAGCCAGAAGAACAAAATCCCAATTGCATTGGTCAGCAGAAGAAGCGAAAAAAACGTATCCGGTACCAGAGGCGTTAGAACCCAGAAACTCCAGTTGCCGATGATCGGGCCGGCAGCTATTGGCGTTTTATAAAACTGAAAATATTTCTCTTGCCGGGCAATCTGCGAAAAACGGCCGGCAATCATCGCGATATTAGATCGCGGTTCTGTCTCGAAGGAAGAGGCCGTTTGGGTTGTAAGCGTTTTCAGGAGCCAGTCCGGCTGATTCGATGAAAATACAGTCCCGTCCGAAGAGACCGCCGCCGACGGGTAG
>JAKJEN010000080.1 GCA_022705405.1 Planctomycetota bacterium
GGCAGGATATTGCCGCGGGTGGTTTCCTGGACATGCCGTGGATAATTACCCGCCAGGGCCACCAATTTGTTTGGGCGAGGTATCGGCGGCAGCCATTGGATCTGTTCAAACGGAATTCGGTCTGCGCATCCGTCGGCAATCCGGCAGAGTGTATCCATGGCTGCCGGGCCTTTGATCAGAACTTCCTTAATGCTGTGCAGGCGGTTTCTGGGCTGGCTCTGGGTAGCAGCTGGGATATCGATCAGACCTTCCTCGGTCACAATCCCGCAAATGACGCGGTTGTTGTAATAGCAGGAGGCAAGCTTCATTCCCGACCCTTTCGAATGAAAGCATTGGCCCTCTGAAAATCCATATCCAGAGAGGACCTTTTATTTTGGCGATTTGGTTCCTATAATACTCTAAAAATTTCTTTCTTTCTATTGTAAATAGCATAAAATGTATCGTCAATATTCGCCAATGATTTTAGGAGAAGTTGATGATTCGAGAATTGTGGGCAAAAATTGGACGTCGAAAAGGCAGATCTGAGAAATATCCAGACAAAGCCAATCCCGAACAATCGGTAGTTCCCTTGCGAGGCACAAGATCGGCTGGTATCTCTGATTTCCCGGAAACTGCGATTGTTTCCAAAAAAGACCATGTGGAACGGTTCACCGATGCGATCCAGCAAATGGTCGAAAAATTGGAAGGGATCGGCGGCCATCTGGGTAAGCAAATCAGTCAAAATGAACGGCTTCTGGACCAAATGACCAAGTTGCCGGAACTCCTGAATTCCCTGCCTCAATCAATTGGTCGGCAGGAAGAAGCCCTTCGGGGGCTGCTGGGCCAATTGCTGGAAAAAGAACGCCGCGACAGGCAGATTCTGGATACTCTGTCTTCCCTGCCGGAACAGGCGGCCTGCCAGAGCCAGGCCTTGGAGGAGATTAGACAGCAGATGGCCCAATCCCTGCAATCGGATAGCCAATTGAATAAACAAGTCGGTCAGGTCTGTGATACTCTGGCAAAACTGGATCAGGATACCATCAGCCAAACGGAATGGATGGAACAGGTATGCCGGACTTTTACTTTGACGGACCGACATTTGAAATTGACCCTGGCTCGGCAGCATCGGCGGTTTTTATGGATGGCAGCCATTACCCTCGGATTCTGCCTGGTTTTGGTATCAGGGTTGGCGGTCTGGATTTTTCTTATGCATCGCGGATAACAGGAAAGCAGGGCGGATGCGTCATATAAAAAGCATATCTTTGCTGATGTATTGTCTGGCAGGCGCCGCAGCGATTCATTTTTGTGGGTCTGTCTTAGCCGCCGATGCCCCGGATCTTTCCTGGGAATCTCTGCAAAAACATCCGGTTCCCGACTGGCTGGCCGACGCCAAGTTTGGCATTTGCGCAACATGGGGTGTATATGCTGTGCCCGCCTTTGACAACGAAAGATATCCGCGAAATATGTATATCGTGGATCATGCTGTTTATAAACATCATCTGGCTGTCTATGGCGATCCGTCTGTTTTTGGTTATAAGGATTTTATTCCGCGTTTTACCGGCGAGAAATTTGACGCCCAGGTCTGGGCAGACTTGATTGCCCGTGCCGGGGCGCGATTTGCCGGTCTTGTCTGTGAGCACCTGGATGGTTTTTCGATGTGGAACAGCCGGATTAACCGATGGAATGCATCCGCGATGGGACCCGGCAGGGATATAGTCGGCGAGTTGACCGAGGCGATTCGAGAGCGAAACCTGAAGGTATTAGCTCGATTTAACCATGCGGGAAATATCTATAACTATTATCCGGAGAAAGAGGGCTGGGACACGATGAATCCTCAGTACGGGGACCTGTATGGAAAATTTACCGATCCGGCTTTGGCGCTGGAACGCTGGGCGGGCAAGGTGCAGGAAGTGATTGACGGTTATCAGCCGGACCAGATTTGGTTCGATTCCGGACTGGGAAGGATTCCGGATGAATATAAAAGAAGGATGGCAGCTTATTATTACAGTCGTCAGCCGATTTGGGGCAAGGAGGCGATTCTTTCATATCAATCGGAGGATTTGCCGGCTGGTCTGGGAATTATCAACCTGGAGCCGATTCGGATGGAACGTCCGGCTCCGTTTTTGTGGCAGGCGGAAGAGTCCATCGCTGAAAATACCGAATGTTATACGAATTCAATGCATTTGAGAACAGCGGACCAAATTATTAACAAGCTAATTGATATTGTCAGCAAAAGCGGAATCCTGCTTCTGAACATTTGTCCGAAGGCCGATGGTTCAATTCCGACTGATCAGCAGAATCTGCTGCAGGAAATCGGCGATTGGCTGAAGATCAACGGAGAAGCGATCTATGCCAGCCGTCCCTGGATCATTCATGGCGAAGGTCCAAATTTACACAGCCCATTACGAATCGACGAAAAAAAGGATGAGGAGTCGGTCCGATTTACCACACAGGACATCCGGTTTACCGCCAGGGGAGAGGTTCTTTATCTGATTGTTATGGGTTGGCCAGCCAAAGAAGTCGTCACCGAGTCGTTGCAGGTCAGATCGATGGGTTCCAAATCGAAAATAACACTGCTTGGAAGATCCGATCAGTTAGACTATAAAATCTTTCCAGGCAGGCAGTTGCACATTTATTTCCCCGATTTGCAGCCCGAAGATCGCCCGTGCCGCTTTGCCTGTGTGCTGAAACTGGAGGGTTTTGCCATCGAAGTTAATTCGTTTGCTTTGCCGGATTCTATTTTGCTCGAACCCACTCAGGCGGTATTTGAGGGGGAACGGATTCGTGTAGAAAAGAAGCTGGGCCGAGATTGTATTAGCTTCTGGGAAGATCCCCAAGAGCAGGTCCACTGGCTGATGCGCGTCAGAAGGGCAGGCCGCTACATTGTGCGGGGAGAATTTTCAGCTGGCATGGGTCCCTGTCAGGCAGTACTGGAAACGGAAACAGAGAAGTTGAAGATTATGATTCCTCGTACAATAAACTGGGAAAATACAAGGTTTGTGAACTTGGGAGAGTTTTCATTTGTTCGGCCGGGAGTTTACCATCTGACCTTCCGGGCAGCGGATATAAAAAACTGGCGGCCCCTGAATGTTTACCGTATTCAAATGGCCCTCCAATAGAACCGCATGTAGAATCTCAATAATTCTTGGAGGTTATTATGTCAAAGGAAAAAGAAACAACTGCGGTTATGAAGATCGGACGACGCGCTTTTTTGAAGCATTCAGCGCTGGGGATCAGCGGTCTGCTGGTCGGTTGCGAATGGGAATGCCCGCTTGCTGTGCCTCAAACATTTGATCCTTATGAGAAGGTTTTGCTTGGACGCACGGGCTTGATTTTTTCCCGCGTGGGCCTTGGGACCGGGATGAACGGTTCCAATCGAATGTCCAATCAAACTCGTTTAGGCCCGGAAAAATGCAGAGACCTGATTCGCGGCTGCTTCGAACGGGGTATCCGATGGTTTGATGCGGCCGATCTTTACGGCTCTCATTCCTATTTGGCGGATGCCCTTGATGGGATAGATCGTGGGTCATATGGGTTGGTTTCCAAGATCTGGTTTGGGCGATGGGGTTTGCCGGAACCGGAACGGCCGGATGCGGATATTGTCGTTGCACGCTTTTTAAAGGAATTACGAACGGACTATATCGATGTGGTTTCGCTGCATTGTCTGACGGATCCGCAATGGCCAACGCAATACGCAAAGCAGATGGAGATTCTCGACGAATTAAAGACCAAGGGGCTTATCCGGGCTCACGGAGTATCCTGCCATTCTTTGGGAGCGCTGAATACCGCCTCGGAGGATCCCTGGGTCGATACGATTCATGCACGCATTAATCCATTTGGGGTTCAAATGGACTCCGGGCCGGATCAGGTTGTGCCGATTTTGCAAAAGGCCCATGAGAATGGTAAGGGTATAATTGGTATGAAAATTATCGGGGCCGGCGAATTCAGGAACAGTGACGAAAAACGAAACGAATCGATAGATTTTGTCTTAAACCTCAACTGTGTCAGTGCGGCAGCAATCGGGTTTGAATCATTAGACGAAGAAAAAGACTTTGCAGATCGAGTACGAAACACACCTGTCCGCAACAAATCGTAGGCAGCAGGAGCGCTAACAAGCATATAAAAAAGATAAAAAATAACTTTATATGGATTTTTGTCTTCTATATTAGGACATACAAGAGGGATTATTATGTTTAAAGAAAAAAGTTTTTAAGTCAGTTTACGCTAACACAATCGAACAAGATAAGAAGTCGTTCGGTTTATTCCAGTTTTTTTACTTTGTTTTGAAAAAATACACAAAAAGTCTATCAGTTATGTTAAAATAAACAAAATGTCTTGAGAAGAAGAGACTTATATGGACAATATAGAGCCAAAAAGTGTCCAATTCTTTCGTCTCTATAATGGAGCGCAAAAGCGAGTTTATGCATTTCTATTAATGCTGGTCCATAATCACACAGATGCCGAGGATCTGCTTCAGGAAACGGCCAGCATCCTATGGGAACAATATCATCAATATGACCCGCGCGGCAGTTTTGCCGCTTGGGCTATCGGTATCGCAAGGAACAAGGCCCTGGACTTTCTGAAGCGAAAACGAACCTCGCGTCCTTTCCTGAGCGATGATTTTTATCGGGATATCTCCAATCTGGCGGAGACCGAATCGGCTCATACGGATCAGCGAGTCAAAGCCCTTCGCCAGTGCGTCAAAAAATTATCTTCGGAAAACCAGGCCCTGCTTCATCTGCGTTTTGAAAAAGGGGTTTCGGTCAAGCGGATATCGCAGATGTCTGAGCATTCCGCCCAAGCCATCTATAAAAAGATTTCGCGTATTTACAGTTACCTGCACAGTTGTATTCATCGGACTTTAGTTCAGTGGGAGCATCCGTGAGCGGCCTTAGTCAAAACCAGATCAACGAACTGCTGTTTCGCCTTTTGGATAACGAGTTATGCGACTCGGATCTGGTTCGTTTAAATGATTGGTTTCATACGGATACCCAGTCAAAGCGATATTATTGCCAGTTTATGGAAGATTACAGTATCCTGACGCTTGGCGCGGCTGCTGTAGAAAAACACGGGCAGCAGTTTGCTCAGGAGGAGAACTTTGATGATAATTTTTGGAGACAGATGGTCGAGGAGGAAAAGAATGCTCCGGCTTTGGAGCGGATACCCGAAGAGAAACCCGCACAATCCCAGCCGGTAAATGTCGAGCGTAAACCCGCCGTCCGCAAAGTGCATAAAATCTCGCTGGCGGCGGCGTTACTGTCGGCGGCGGCTCTTATAGCCCTGATCGCCATCGCCCGCTTGATCCCATCCGCCCCGGAAGAAGTGGCTACTGTTGTTGACTGTCTTCAGGCCCAATGGTCTTCCGCTCTTCCCTTGCAGCCGGGAACTCGGATCACATCGATGTCCAAACCAATTCGATTGACCGGCGGTATTGTAAAACTGCTTACCGATCAGAATGTGGAGGTGGTGCTGGAAAGTCCGACAGAGTTTGCCTTTCAATCCTATTCAGAGATTTCACTGGGATACGGAAAATTGTTTGCGCGAGTTTCTCCGCAGGGACTTGGCTTTTCAGTGACTACCCCAAATTCGAAGATTGTTGATCTGGGAACGGAATTTGGGGTCTTGTGTCATATCAACGGAAATACGGAAGTGTATTTGTACAGGGGAAAGGCCAACTTATTTGCCGGAAAGAAGAATGCCGATAAGACCTCTCAACTGCTCACGACCGGATCGGCTTGCCGGGTGCATCATCAAGATTCCGGCGTGCAGGAGATTGCCCTGGAAAAAAACGCCTTAGTAAGAGACATCAGTTCCAAAACGAAAATGATCTGGAAAGGTCAACCCCTGTCTGTGGCGGACCTTATCGGAGGAGGCAACGGTTTTGGAGAGGGACGAGCCGAGGCCGGAGTGAATGTGGCCGACGGGCAGACAGTCAATCGCCTGGCGGATTTGGAGACGCATCAGCTTTCAGACGGATACAGGCCTGTCAGGGCCAATCCCTATGTGGATGGTGTGTTTGTTCCGGGCATTGGCCTGTCCGGTACGCAGATTACCTCCGCCGGGGCGGTCGTTCGATTTCCCGCTACTTCCGGAGCCGTGTGGGGATATATCTTTAATGGGGCGATGCATGAAGGGGCCACGACTCCCCGTCATGCCCTTCGGCTGGATGGAATAGTTTTTGGAACTCAGGAGGCGCCGGCGATTACCTTTCACTCCAATCAGGGGCTTACCCTTGATTTGGCTAAAATCCGGCAGTCCATTCCGGGTTTGGATATTCGCTCATTCAGTTCGCTGGCAGGGGTTTCCCAAACTGTGTCAGATGCGCTGGAGCGAGAGAAGGGCCGATCCTTTGATGATTTTCCTGCTGTTCAAAAAGTATTTGATGCCGGATATTCAAAGGTGGAGTTCTGGATATTTCTGGATGGAAAAGAGGTTTTACACCAAGAGCGATCCAGCGCAGATGGCGCCCAAAAAGTTGATATTCCCATTTCTGAAAAAGATCGGTTTTTAACGCTGGCTGTTACGGAGTCGGATGATACGCATGCCTATGATTGGGCCTTATTTGGGCGTCCTGAATTGATTCTGAAAACGAAAGATCAGATGAAACAGTAATTCCGACAGTAGGTTTGAGTCAATTACATAAATTTTTTTTGGAGGATCAAATGATGAAAAAGGAATTATTTGCAGGAATACTTGCGGCTTTTGTGGGGCTGTCGTTTTCAGTGCGGGCAGACTATTATGTTGCCGCAGAGTTCAACGGCTGGGCCTCCGATGGCCAGTTGATGATCGACAAAGGGGATGGAACATACACGGCCAAGGTTGTCGGTCTTGTTCCAAATGCTCGGTATGAGTTCAAAATCACACAGGGAACATGGGATTGGACTTTTCCATCAGATAATAGCTGGTTTTTTGCTGATGAGGCAGGCGAGGTGACGATCACGTTCAATACAAACAATGTTTCAGACGGCTGGCTTCCTTCTCAGAACCGAATTTCCCTTAGCACGGATCCGGGCAATTGGACCATTGCCGGCAGCTTTCAGGGATGGGATAATGCAAACCCGGCTACTGCGATGACACCTTTGGGCGCGGGGTTTTACCGTCTGATCTGGCCTCTTTCTTCTGGTACGTATGAGTGGAAAGCGGTTGTGACCGGTTCGTGGGATTCAATAAGTACAGATACCCGATCAATAAATACTGCGAATGCGTCTTTATTGGTAGCTCCCGGCCAGAAGGAGGTCAAATTTTATGTCGATGCCCTTACCGGCGTAGTAGGAATCGATGTGGACGTCAGCCGATCGGATCGGGCGCATGATCCTTCTCCGGCCAATTACGAGCAGGGTGTCTTAATCAGCGGCCTGACGCTGTCCTGGACGGTAGCAGATCCAAACAATGATGGGAAAGTTGATCCGAACCTGGCTGCCTGTGATGTCTATATCGGCAGCGATCTGGATCCGAACCTGATCTATCAGGGGACGGTCACTGTTTGGGACAGCCAAACCCTGCGTGCTTCATTCCCGTTTTCCGCTGCTCAGAAGGATCAGACGTATTACTGGCGCGTTGATTCGGTTCTGGATGACAGCGCCATTCGTCAGGGATTTGTCTGGGAGTTCAGGACGGAGATTACCAGGCCGGTTATTACTGCCGATCCGGATTACCAGGTGGTGACAGCCGGCGGAACGGCCGTATTTGCCGTTGAAGTGGTTTCCCCTACGACGCCGGCGGCGACATGGTATAAGGTCGGCAATCCCAATCCGCTGCAAAGCGGCGGAGATATTTCTATCTCTCCGGATACACTGACTCTGTCGATTGCCGATGCTCAACTGGCTGACGAAGGCGGTTATTACTGTGTTGTAAATAATGAATCCGGTGTCCCGGCTGTCTCGAAAACGGCTCTGCTTGGCATTCGTCGGAGAATTGCCTATTGGCCGTTTGAGGACGGCAACGCAAACAGCACAATAGCCGGCAGTCCGATTTCCGTAATGTATCATAACCCAACATTTGTTTCCGAGGGCATTGTTGGCGATGCCATGAAATTTGATACGGATGAGGGATCGGCGGATATTCTTTACACGGATCCCGACCAGGCCTCCTATTTTGATATTTGCAATGCGGGCATGACTGTGGCCTGCTGGATGAAGTCCTCTTACGCCGCTACCTGGGGACCGCTGGTGGCTCGTAACGGAGAAGGCAGCGAGGGCTGGCAGCTTCGCCATAACGGCTTTTCACTTGATCGGGTTTGCTTTACCACGCGCGGCACAGGGAACGATGACGGCAGCGCCAGCAACCGAACGGTCTATGACGGCCAGTGGCGCTACGTTGTTGGAACCTATGACGGTCAGGAAAAGAAAGTTTATATCGACGGCGTGGTCAGCCGTGTGTACAATAGCGACGACGGCAGTATTGCCAGAGAGTCGGATGCGGCTGCCGGACTGATCGGCGATTGTCCATCTCCTGTGGCTTTGGCCGGACGGGTACAGGGGGATCCGATTCAGGGGCTTGTTTTTGACGACGCCAGCGTCACGGCCTGCATTCTGGATGAAGTGGAGATTTATAATTACGCTCTGGATGCGACAGCGATTGCCCAGAGGTATGCGGATATCATGGGCGTTGCGGTGTGTCCGGCTGTGCAGTTGTATGATTTGGACGGCGACTGTATAGTTAACTTGAACGACCTGAGCAAACTGGCCTCAGAGTGGCTCAGCGATATCAGCGTACAGCCCGCTTTTTGATCGATTGGAAAAGTATATTGAGGAAGGACTCTTTGCCGCTGTCGATGCGGCTGCAGAGTTCCTGGAACGGAAAGATTACTTTTTTGAGAGGATGGGAACATGAAGAAAATCTTGTTTTCACTGATGGTTCTGGCTGTAGTTATCCCCGCTGGCGCGGATTATTACATTGCCGGAGACTTCAACGGCTGGAACTCCGCCGGTCAGTTGATGATCGACAACGGGGATGGGACGTACTCGGCAACAGTAAGCGGACTTGTTGGCGGGGCCAGGCATGAATTTAAGGTGACCCAGGGAACCTGGGACTGGTCGCGTCCTGGAGCGAACAGCTGGTTCTATGCCGATGAGGACGGCAGCATTACAATCACATATAATTCAAACTGGGTGTCCGACGGCTGGAAAACCGAACAGGATCGTATCGGCCTTAGCACCGATCCGGGCGCTTGGACCATTGCCGGCAGTTTTCAGGGCTGGGACAATGCAAATCCGGCAACTGCAATGACGCCTCTTGGCGGCGGGATCTATCTGTTCAGCCAGTTATTCACAGCCGGTGAATATTGGTTTAAGCCCGTCGTGACCGGGACGTGGGATTCGATTGCGGAAAATGAACGTTCCGTAGGCACTTGGGATATGTATGTCAATCTGCCGGTGGATTCAGTTCTAAAGGTCTATGTGGATTCCTTTGGCGGAGTGGTACGGACAGAAATTGTGCCGGAACCGACTGCGATGCTGCTGCTGGGTGTTGGTTCCCTGCTGGCGATTCGCCGCAAATAGTCTCCGAAGAGGGGAGAATACGCCGACACGCTCCTCTCGGCGCTGCTGCCGGGAGGAGCGTGGCCGGGTTCTGTACAGAACTAAACATCGGTTTTGTTCTGAGAAGGGAGTTTCTGTTTTATGAATCGGGAAAAACATCTGATTTTAGGTTTTTTTTGCTTTGTTTCGGCTATTGCCGTTGTCCTTTATGCAGCCGATGAAAAGGAAAGACAACAGCGTCCAGATCCGGCACGATGGAGGCAGGACGCTGAAATGTTTGCCCAGTGGGATCGAAAAAACTCGTTTGCGGCCAATGCCGTACTGTTTGTCGGCAGTTCGAGTATCCGCTACTGGCCGACGGTTGAGGGTTTTCAAGGTCTGCCGGTGATCAACCGCGGCTTTGGGGGCTCCTACATGGCTGATTCAGTGTATTATGCCGAGCCGTTTATTCTGAAATATAATCCGAAAGTTGTGGTGGTTTATGCCGGCGACAATGATTGCGCGGGAGGACTGTCTCCGGAATCGATTGCGGCTGATTTCCAGGCGCTTGCAGAAAAAATCCATGCGGCTCTGCCGCGCACGGAAATTCTTTGTCTGTCCATAAAACTGAGCAACTCTCGAAAAGAGTATTGGCCCAGAATGCAGCAGACCAACCAGGCCCTTCAGGCCTATGCTCAAACCAAAGAATATATTACCTATGTGGATGTCGATGCTGTACTTCGCATGCCGGATGGAACAAATGATACAACATTGTATGAATCGGATCAACTGCACCTGAGCGAAAAGGGATATGCGGTCTGGAACCGGCTTTTGTCCCCGATTCTCCATGAGCGATATGCTCGGGCGATGCGTAATGAATAGAGTATGAACAAACATGCGGTCATCTTTTTATGGGCAGGGCTGGTATCGGCGCTTCCAGCTGCTGCCGCACCGTCGACGCGGCCGGGCATGGGGGCGATTCCTTACAAGGGAGGCACAACATTTCGCGTGTGGGCGCCGAATGCCTCGGCTGTTTACGTAACCGGCAATTTTAACGGGTGGAGCACAACGGCCAATCCCCTGTCTCCGGAAGGAAACGGCCTCTGGTCGGCTGATGTGTCGGGCGCTTCGGTTAATCAGCAGTACAAATATGTGATCAATAACAACGGCGTTTACTGGAGAACCGATCCAAGGGCCCGGGATGTCGTCGATTCGAGAGGCAACGGAATCATTGTCAGCAGCGACTACCCCTGGACCCCGTTTACTCCTCCTTCCTGGAACGATATGGTTATCTATGAGATGCACATCGGTACCTTTACCGGCGGCGACGACGTCGGTACCTGGCAGACGGCTGTTGCCAGACTGGATCATCTTCAGTCGCTTGGCGTCAATGCGGTAGAGGTCATGCCGATTGCCGAGTTTGCAGGCGATTATTCTCTTGGCTACAATCCAGCGCATCTTTTCGCACCGGAAAGCATCTATGGCAGCCCCGGCAATATGCGGAACTTTATCGAGCAGTGCCATCAACGCGGCATCGCGGTACTGATTGATGTGGTCTATAATCATTTGGGCCCCCAAGACCTGGATCAGTCTGTCTGGCGGTTTGACGGCTACAGCGCGCAGGCCGATACCGGCGGAATTTATTTTTATGAAGACGATAACCGATTTACTCCCTGGGGCAATACCCGCCCTAATTTTGCCAGCGGCCCGGTTCGTTCGTTTATTCGCGACAATGTGATGTACTGGCTGACGGAATTTAATATGGACGGCCTTCGAATGGACGGAACGGCTTATATCCGGCAGCGCGATATCGGGGGGCCGGATATTCCCGAGGGGTGGTCGCTGATGCAGTGGATCAATGATGAAATTGACGCGGCTTTTCCTCAGAAGATTTCTATTGCCGAAGATATGCGGAACAACGAATGGATCACCAAAACCACCGGTGCTGGCGGGGCAGGTTTCGACTCCCAATGGGACGCGGCTTTTCATCACAAACTGGTTCCTGCCCTGACCACATCCTTTGATGAATACCGCAATATGTGGGATGTCCGGGATGCCATTGTGCATCTGTACAACGGCTGGGATATCCAGCGGGTGATCTATACAGAAAGCCACGATGAAGTGGGTTCTTCCAGCGGCCAGTCTCGAGTGCCCGAACAAATCTGGCCGGGAAATGCCGGCCATTATTATCCTAAGAAGCGTTCCACCCTTGGGGCGGGTATTCTGTTTACCAGCCCCGGGATTCCAATGCTGTTTATGGGGCAGGAATTTCTTGAGGATGGGGCCTGGAATGACTTCAATTCGCTGGACTGGAGCAAGAATACAACGTATGCCGGAATTAAGCTGCTGTACGCTGATCTGATTGCTTTGCGGCGTAATTTTGCCGGTTTGACGCGGGGTTTAACGGGTAAAAACGTCAATGTATTTCATGTCAACAATACCGCCAAGGTCATTGCCTATCATCGCTGGTGGAACGGCGGTCCGGGAGATGATGTCATAATTGCAGCGAACTTTTCGAATCAGGCATTTA